>NZ_JBPQTL010000114.1:0-17107 GCF_051386295.1 Micromonospora sp. URMC 105
CGACTGGATCGCCACCCGCGGCTACGCCACCGCCTCCTGACCCACACCACGACGAAGGGCCGGCCCCCACCACGGGGACCGGCCCTTCCGTCATGCCCGGGTGCGGGACGGACGGCGGGTCAGCCGGTGACGGGGGCGACGAACTCCAGGCGGTTGCCGTGCGGGTCCGCGGTGTGGAACCGCCGCATCCCGGGCAGTTCGTCGTCACCCCAGGTGACGGGGTGTCCGGCGGCGACCAGCCGGGCGGCGAGGTCGTCCAGGTCGGGGCGGAGCAGCGCCGGGTGGGCCTTGCGGGCGGGGCGGAAGTCGTCCTCGACGCCGAGGTGCAGCTCCGCGCCGTACCCGGTGAACCAGCAACCACCGCGGGCGGCGAGGGCCGGTGGTTTTGCTTTCTCGGCCAGTCCGAGCAGGCCGGCGTAGAAGGTTCGGGAGGCCTCCTCCGAGCCGCGCGGGCAGGCGAGCAGGACGTGGTGGATCATGGTGGCACCTCCTCGTCCCGAACCCTGGCACGAGGTTGCACTAATAGCAAGACGGACGTACGGTTTTGTTGACGACGAGAATCGGCGGTAAGTGTCACCTAACCTGGGCGGCGCTCCGACCGGTGCGACAGACTGCTCAGGACTACTCACGGTCGCTGGTGTGAAGGAGTACGACGTGGCGAGCCTCGACACCTTCGGTGCGAAGACCCAGCTACGCGTCGGAGACGCGAGCTACGAGATTTTCAGGATTGACAAGGTGGAGGGCCACGACCGGCTGCCCTACAGCTTGAAGGTCCTGCTGGAGAACCTGCTGCGGACCGAGGACGGCGCGAACATCACCGCCGACCACATCCGCCAGCTCGGCGGCTGGGACCCCACCGCCGACCCCAGCGTGGAGATCCAGTTCACCCCGGCGCGGGTGCTCATGCAGGACTTCACCGGCGTGCCCTGCGTCGTGGACCTGGCCACCATGCGGGAGGCCGTCCGCGACCTCGGCGGCGACGCCACCAAGGTCAACCCGCTCGCCCCGGCCGAGCTGGTCATCGACCACTCCGTCATCGCCGACCTGTTCGGCCGCGAGGACGCCTTCGCCCGCAACGTCGAGCTGGAGTACGAGCGCAACAAGGAGCGCTACCAGTTCCTGCGCTGGGGCCAGACCGCCTTCAACGAGTTCAAGGTCGTCCCGCCGGGCACCGGCATCGTGCACCAGGTCAACATCGAGTACCTGGCCCGCACGATCATGGAGCGCAACGGCCAGGCGTACCCGGACACCGTGGTCGGCACCGACTCGCACACCACCATGGTCAACGGCCTGGGCGTGCTGGGCTGGGGCGTCGGCGGCATCGAGGCCGAGGCCGCGATGCTCGGCCAGCCGGTCAGCATGCTGATCCCGCGCGTCGTCGGCTTCAAGCTGCACGGCGAGATGCCGGCCGGCACCACCGCCACCGACCTCGTGCTCACCATCACCGAGATGCTGCGCAAGCACGGCGTGGTCGGCAAGTTCGTCGAATTCTACGGCCCCGGCGTGAGCGCCGTGCCGCTGGCCAACCGCGCCACCATCGGCAACATGTCCCCGGAGTACGGCTCCACCGTCGCGATCTTCCCGATCGACGCCGAGACCGTCCGCTACCTGGAGCTGACCGGCCGCGACCCGCAGCAGGTCGCGCTCGTCGAGGCGTACGCCAAGGAGCAGGGCCTCTGGCACGACCCGGAGCGCGAGCCGGAGTACTCCGAGCGGCTGGAGCTGGACCTCTCCACCATCGAGCCGTCGCTGGCCGGCCCGAAGCGCCCGCAGGACCGGGTGCCGCTGGGCAGCGCCAAGACGCTGTTCCGCTCCGCGCTGACCGACTACGTCGCCGAGGGCGACCTCGGTGGCGAGAAGGAGAAGGACGTCAAGCCGGGCGTACCGCGCGAGCGGCTGCCCCGGGGGGTGGCCGGCCCGGCCGACGAGGCCAGCGCCGAGTCGTTCCCGGCCAGCGACCCGCCCGCCAACGACTACAGCGACCCGAACGACGAGCCGCGCGACCTGGAGACCGCCGCGGTGGGCTCCGGCGGCCGGGCCAGCAACCCGATCCGGGTGACCAGCGCCGACGGCGTCGAGTACGAGCTGGACCACGGCGCGGTGGTGATCGCCGCCATCACCTCCTGCACCAACACCTCGAACCCGCAGGTGATGATCGGCGCCGCGCTGCTCGCCCGCAACGCGGTCGACAAGGGCCTGGCCCGCAAGCCGTGGGTCAAGACCACCCTGGCGCCGGGCTCCAAGGTCGTCATGGACTACTACGACCGCGCCGGCCTCACGCCGTACCTGGACAAGCTCGGCTTCAACCTGGTCGGCTACGGCTGCACCACCTGCATCGGCAACTCCGGCCCGCTGCCGGAGGAGGTCTCCGCCGCGGTCAACGAGGGCGACCTCGCCGTCGTCTCGGTGCTCTCCGGCAACCGGAACTTCGAGGGCCGGATCAACCCGGACGTCAAGATGAACTACCTGGCGTCCCCGCCGCTGGTGGTCGCGTACGCGCTCGCCGGCACGATGGACATCGACCTGGCCAACGAGCCGCTCGGCGAGGACAGCGAGGGCAACCCGGTCTTCCTGCGCGACATCTGGCCGAACAGCGCCGAGATCCAGGACGTCATCGCGCAGGCGATCGGCGCCACCGGCTTCAGCGCCGCGTACGCGGACGTCTTCGCCGGCGACGAGCGCTGGCAGTCGCTGCCCACCCCGACCGGCGACACCTTCGCCTGGGCGGACGACTCCACCTACGTCCGCAAGCCCCCGTACTTCGAGGGCATGCAGCGGGAGCCGAGCGCCGTCGTGGACATCAGCGACGCGCGGGTGCTCGCCAAGCTGGGCGACTCGGTCACCACCGACCACATCTCCCCGGCCGGCTCGATCAAGGCCGACTCCCCCGCCGGCAAGTACCTCGCCGAGCACGGCGTGCCGCGCCACGAGTTCAACTCGTACGGCTCGCGCCGGGGCAACCACGAGGTGATGATCCGGGGCACCTTCGCCAACATCCGGCTGCGCAACCAGCTGGTGCCGGGCGTCGAGGGCGGCTTCACGGTCAACCACCTGACCGGCGAGCAGAGCTCGATCTACGACGCCTCCATGGCGTACCAGGAGGCCGGCGTCCCGCTGGTGATCCTGGCCGGCAAGGAGTACGGCTCCGGCTCGTCGCGCGACTGGGCGGCCAAGGGCACCATGCTGCTCGGCGTCAAGGCGGTCATCGCCGAGTCGTACGAGCGGATCCACCGCTCGAACCTGATCGGCATGGGCGTGCTGCCGCTGCAGTTCCCGGTCGACGTGACGGCGGAGTCGCTCGGCCTCACCGGCACGGAGACCTTCTCCATCACCGGCGTGACCGCGCTCAACGACGGCGACACCCCGCGCACGGTCAAGGTCACCACCGACACCGGCGTGGAGTTCGACGCCGTGGTCCGGATCGACACCCCGGGCGAGGCGGACTACTACCGGCACGGCGGCATCCTGCAGTACGTGCTGCGCCGGATGATCGCCAACTGATTGCGTACCGCCGAAGGGCCGCTTCCCGCGCTTGCGGGGGCGGCCCTTCGGGCATTCTCCGGTCACGCGGCGGGACTCACTCCGATCGGGCCGAGAGCCGCCGGGCCGGTCGGCATCGCGCGGGATCGGTCGACGGCGGTCGAACGTCCCGGCGCACCCCTTCGACCAGCACGAACAGCTCACGCTTAGTGGTCGCGAGACCCTGGGAGTCAAGCTGGTAGCCCTCGATCCAGGTCCACCCGTGGGGCGGGTGCCGGTCACGGATCTCGCGGATCACGCGGACGACGATCGGCGCCACGAACTGGGGGGAGGCGGCCCGGGACAGCACGACGACGTCGCCGCCACCGAACCTCGGGCGCGGGCCGCTGCTCATCGCAGCCTCAACGCGACCGCGCGGGCCTCCTCATCGGTGAGGGGCAGGAACCAGAGGAAGCGGCGGACGATGGCGATCGGGTCCGGGCCGCCGGGCTGGCCCCGAAGGTCGCGGATCGCATGGCGGGTGATCCGGGAGAACTCGGGGATCAGGGTCGCCCGCCGGGACGCGTCCGTCGGGGTCGCGCGCAGCGTCGGACAGGGCCAGTCCCGACCGCAGGTGGCGCACCGCCACCACGGGCCGCTCGCGGTGTGCGCGGCGAGCGGGCCACTCCCGGTCCGCCAGCGCGACGCGGGGACGACGTTCGTCACCCCGCCGGTGCCACGGTACGCGGGAATGGGCGGCCTGGTCGGCTCGGGCACGGTCGGGTGGGCCGGCGGCGCGGTGTTCCTCGGCTTCGGAACTGGCCGTGGCTTGTCCTCAGGCATCGTCTTTTGCTCCTCGACATCGACTAACCCGCAGCTTGCCGAGGGTCGTTAGACAATCACACAGCGTTCGCTAATCTTCTTCGGACGGTTGTTTTGTTCCTGAGAGGACAGGCATGAACCATGCGTTTGTCGCCGCGCTGGCCGAGGCGGGCCACACGGCCGAGAGCCTGGCGGGGCACCTGGGGGTGCACCCGAAGACCGTCGCCCGGTGGGCCAACCCGGGGCACACCCCGCAGAGCCGGCACCGCGTCACGGTCGCGAACCTCCTCGGACAGCACCCCGACACGCTCTGGCCGGACGCGGCTCACCGGCGCGAGCCCGTGTGGTCCCGGCCCTGGGTCGACATCGAGCGTGACGCCGTCGCACTGCGGGCGTTTCAACTCGCCTGGGTTCCCGGCCTGCTGCAAACCGAGGCGTACGCGCGCGCCACGTTCATCGGCCAACCGCTCACGCCGGAGGAGATCGCCAATTTGGTCGCGGCACGGATGGATCGGCAGGCGATCCTCACTCGCGAACGAGCGCCCTTGTTCGTCGCGGTGGTCGACGAGCAGATCCTTCGGCGCCCGGCCGCCGGGGACCGTCAACTGATGGCCGCTCAACTGTCCCACCTCGTGGCCTGCGCCGACCTGCCCAACGTTCAGCTACACGTGGTTCCGCTCGACACATCGACGTATCCCGGGTTGGACGGACCCTTCACGCTCGCGGAGCTACCGGACGGGACGCGGGTCGGGCACGTCGACAGTCAGGCCCGTGCGCAGATAATCGAGCAAGCGTCCGAAATTGCTACGCTGGAACGACGATGGGAACGCATCCGGGGCGAGGCTCTTCCCCGCGGGCGATCCTTGGACCTCCTGAGAGAAGCGGCAGCAGCATGGACCTGAGCGGTGCCCGGTGGCGCAAGAGCACGAAGAGCGGCGGCAACGGTGGCGACTGCGTCGAGGTCGCGGACAACCTCGCGGGCGTCGTGGGCGTACGCGACTCCAAGGACCCCGCCGGTCCGGCCCTCACCTTCACACCGGCCGCCTGGCGGCGGTTCATGGAGACCACCAAGCGCGGCTGATCCGTCTACTCCGAACGGCCCCCGGCGGACCGCCGGGGGCCGTCGACGTTCCCGGTCGCGTACCCGTGTATGCGAGTTGCGGCGTGTGGCGGTATCCGGGTTACCGGACACCGCCACACGCCGCAATCGGGTCGATCGAGGCGGTCAGTCCGCCCGGCGTCGGGCGTCGCGGGTCTTCATCGCGTGCTCCAGGAGGGTGACCAGCACGTCCCGGCTGGACTCCCGCTGGCGGGCGTCGCAGAGCAGCACCGGCACACCCGGGTCCAGGTTCAGCGCCGCCTGCACCTCGTCCAGCTGGTAGCGCCGGGAGTCCTCGAAGCAGTTCACCGCCACCACGAACGGGGTGCCCCGCTCCTCGAAATAGTCGATTGAGGGGAAGCAGTCGGCCAGCCGGCGGGTGTCGGCCAGCACCACCGCCCCGATCGCGCCCAGGGCCAGCTCGTCCCAGACGAACCAGAACCGGTCCTGACCGGGGGTGCCGAAGAGGTAGAGCACCAGATCGTCGCTGATCGTGATCCGGCCGAAGTCCATCGCCACCGTGGTGGTGGTCTTGTCCTCCACGCCGGCCAGGTCGTCGACCCCGATGCCCGTCTCGGTCAGCACCTCCTCGGTGCGCAGTGGTCTGGTCTCGCTCACCGCACCGACCATGGTCGTCTTGCCCGCGCCGAACCCTCCGGCGATCAGGATCTTGATCGCGGTGGGCAGCGGCGGCGCGTCGGCCGGCCGCTCAGAGTGCCCGTAGTCCATTGATCACCGCCTCGAAGACGCTTTCGTCAGGTAGGCCGGCGCTGCCGCGCGGCGGCCGCACCACCACCAGTTCACGGGCCATCAGGTCGCCCAGGAGGACCCGGACGGTCCCCACCGGCAGGTCCAGATGGGCGGCGACCTCCGCCACGGACTGCATCCGCTGGCAGAGCGCGACGATCGCCAGGTGTTCCGGGCCCAGCCCGGAGTCCGAGCCGGCGTCCGCACGGGTCGCCGTCACCAGGGAGATCAGGTCGAACGTGCCGGTGACCGGGCGGGCCCGGCCGCGAGTGACCGCGTACGGCCGGACCACCGGCCCGGCGTGGTCGTCCACCCACCTGTCCTCGGAACCGCCCCCGACCGTCATCGCCGCTACTTCCCGCCGGCCGGCTGGTCGAGCCCTCGGGTGGGCGACGCGACGAACTTGCCCACCCGGGTCACCAGCATCGCCATCTCGTAGGCGATCAGTCCGACGTCGGCGTCCTCGGCGGCGAGCACCGCCAGGCAGGCGTTGCGCCCAGCCGCCGTGACGAAGAGGAACGACGACTGCATCTCGATGATGGTCTGCTGGACCTGTCCGCCGCCGAACCGCTTGCCCGCACCTCGGGCCAGGCTCTGGATCCCGGCCGCCATCGCCGCCAGGTGCTCACCGTCGTCCCGGCTCAGCCCCCGCGACGAGGCCATCAGCAGGCCGTCGGAGGAGAGCGCCACGGCGTGTTCGGCCTGCTTCACCCGACCGACCAGATCGTCCAGCAGCCACGTCAGGTCGGCACTCGAAGCCGTCTTCTGCCCCACTCGTCGTCCTCTTCTCCCCCGGCTGGTGTCGCCGTACGTCGGTGTTGCCGTGCCCCGCGCGCGGTCGTTTCTCCTCGCGCGGCCGTCAGGTCGCCTGCCCGTCCCCGTCCTCCGGCCCGTTGCCGGCCCGCGCCCCGGTGGCGGCGCCTCCCAGCAGGCGGGCGGCATCGGTCCGGCCCCGCCGGGTGCCCGTCTGGTAGGAGCTCATCATCCGGCGCACCTGCTCCGGCGGGCGCGCCGTCTCCTCGTCGGTATCCTCCGCCGCCTGCTCGGCGCGCAGCTCCGGCGCGATGTTGGCCTGCCGTACCCGCACCGGTAGGCCGGAGTCGGTCACCCGGCCGTCAGCGCCGGCGGGCGTGCCGTCCTCGGTGGCGGGCGTGCGGTCCTCGGTGGCGGCGTTCGGCACGGCCGCCTCGACCGGGGTCGGGGCGGCGGCGGGCCGCGGCGGCGCGGCGGGCCGGGCCACCGTGGTCGGCAGGCCGGTCGGCACGGTGGGGCCGGTCAGGGCGCCCTGGGCGGGCCGGGTCCGCGACCGGGTGGGCAGGCCCGACGCGGACGGCGACGGCGCGGTCCCGGCCCGGGCCGGCGGCGCAGTGTCCACCCGCTCGCCGTCCGCGGTGTCCCGGTCGGCCGCCGGGGCCCCTGCCGTCGGCGCGCCCTGGCCGGCGGCGAGCGGCGGGGCCGACCCGGTGCCGACCGGGAAACCGCCGGAGGTGTTCGCGTCCTGGCCGCTCTGCACCAGGTCGAGCGGGATCAGCACGACCGCCGTCGTGCCGCCGTACGCGGACTCCTTGAGCTGCACCTTCACGCCGTGCCGCTCGGTCAGCCGGCTGACCACGTAGAGGCCGAGCCGGGAGGCGTTGGCCAGGTTCAGCTCGGAGCGGTCCACGATGCGGTGGTTGGCGGCGGCCAGGTCCTCCTCGGTCATGCCGAGGCCCCGGTCCTCGATCTCGATGGCGAAGCCGTTGGCCACCAGCTGGCCCCGTACCTCCACCGAGGTGTGCGGCGGCGAGAAGCTGAGCCCGTTCTCGATCAGCTCGGCCAGCAGGTGGATGACGTCGCCGACCGCCCGGCCGGCGAGCGAGACGGAACCCAGCGGCAGCACGTTGACCCGGGTGTAGTCCTCGACCTCGGCGACCGCCCCGCGCACCACGTCCACCATGGGCACGTTCCGCCGCCAGGCACGACCCGGGGTCGAGCCGGAGAGCACGATCAGGTTCTCGGCGTTGCGCCGCATCCGGGTGGCCAGGTGGTCGACCCGGAACAGGTCCTCCAGCTCCGCGGCGTCGTGCTCCCGGCGCTCCATCGCGTCGAGCAGGGTGAGCTGACGGTGGACCAGCGCCTGGGTACGCCGGGCCAGGCTGAGGAACACCTCGCGGACGTTGCGGCGCAGCTCGGCCTGCTCCACCGCGGTCCGTACGGCGGTCTCCTGCACCACGTTGAAGGCCTTGCCCACCTGGCCGATCTCGTCGTCGCCGAACTCCAGCGGTGGCGCCTCCTTGGCCACGTCGACCTGCTCGCCGCGACCGAGCCGCTCCACCACCCCGGGCAGTCGCTCGTTGGCCAGCCGGAAGGCGGCCTCGCGCAGCCGTTCCAGCTGACGGACCAGGGCGCGGGCGGTGGTGATCGAGACGATCACCGAGGCGATGACGGCGATCAGGCCCAGGCCGGCGGCGAGCACCATCCGGATGATCACCCAGATCGCCACCGGGGTGGCCCGGTCGACCAGCGCGTCGCCGCTGGCCAGCACCGCGGCCTCCTGCTCCTGCAACGCCGGGGCGATGGCGGCCTGCCAGTCGTCGGCCTCGACGGGCAGCGGCGCGTTCGGGCGGCCGTCACGGACCAGCCGGTCCTCCATCGACCGCAGTCGGACGAAGGACTGCCCGTCGATCATCCGCATGTAGCGTTCGCGGTCGGCGTCGGGCAGCTCGGCCAGCGCCTCGCCGGCGAGGAACCGTTGCGCGCCGACCAGGTGGGCGAACTGGGCGTACTCCCGGTCGTTGATCCGCCCGGCGGCGGCCACCCCGGCGAAGAGGGCGTCCTCCTGCGACATCAGCTCCCGCACCCGGAACAGCTGGGTCAGCGTGGCGGTGTCCTTGGCGATCTGCTCGTCGTCCAGTTTGCCCAGGGAGGCGTACACCCGGAACAGCGAGTTGAGCACCCCGGTGTACGAGTCGACGGCGCCGGCCCGGTCGACGGAGCGGGTGGCCACCGCGTCCCGCACCGCGCCCAGGTCGTCCAGCCGGGTGACCACCTCGTCGACCCGCTCCACCAGCTCGTCGCTGGAGGCAAGCCGGGCCCGCGAGCTGCGGGCCGACTCGGCGAAGTCGGCGGCCCGCTCCTCGCTGCGCCGGCGCTGCTCGCGCAGCTGTTCCGCCTGCTCCGGGCTCGGGCGGCCGAGGTAGGCCGCCGACATCCGGCGTTCCCGCTGGAGTTCGGTGAGCAGCGACTCGCTCGGCTCGGCGACCTGCGCGTCGAGCGTCTGCACGCCGAGCACGTTGAGACCGTCGCGCAGGGTCACCCAGGCCGCGAAAGCCCAGAGCGCGGCCAGCGAGACCAGCAGGGCCACAACCTTGGTGCGCAGACTTGCACTGCGGGAACCCATCACACCCGTCCCTCGCCGGTCCTGATTCACGTTTCGGATTGGCCGAAAGCGCGACGCCGGCCCCGGCGCACGCTAGCAGTGTCCGGAAGTTCACTCAAGCAGTGCAGACCCGGGGGCCGTTGGGGTATGGACCCCCACCGCGCAGCCGGTCGCCGGCCGACTTGCACGCGGCGACCAGGGCGGCCCGGACGATCTGTCCAGGATGATACAGATCCTTGTCATGCCACAGTGGAGGGTGGTTGCGCTCGCCGTCCAGCTGGGACAATCGGCCGGCCGCCGCGGCCACGGCCGCGTCGACCGAGGGCGAGGGCCGGCCCGCCAGAAGCACGAGCAGGCCGTACGCGGTCTCCTCCGCCGTACCGGCCCACCGCCCCCAGGAGCCGTCGGGTTGCTGGCTGTCGAGCACCCAGCCGACCGCCCGCTCCACCGCCGGCCGGGCCGACGGACCGCCGTGGTCGCGCAGGGCGAGCACCGCGCAGCAGGTGGCGTAGTAGGGCGAGGCGTGCCAGCGGTCGGACCACCGGCCGTCGGCCTCCTGCCGGTCGAGCAGCCAGCCGGTGAGCCGGCGCACGACTCCCGCCGCTCGGGGGCCACCGTCGCCGAGCTGCCCGCCCAGCGCCTCCAGCACGTGCGCGTTGGTGGTCACCGACGCGCCGTTCTCCCCCTGCCAGGTGCAGAAGTGCTGGCCGGTGTCGTACCCGGCCAGGCACGCCGGGTCGGCCGGCCAACCCAGCAGGGCCAGCGCGTACAGGGTTACCGCGGTGGTGTCCGCGTCGGTGGGCAGGCCCGGCCCGGTCGCCGCACCGGCCGGGCCGAGCGCGGCCCGCAGCTCGGCCCGGACCCCGGCCGGCACCGACAGGGGTACGCCGACCCGGGCCAGGGTGGCGAGCACCCAGGAGCGTTCGAAGACGGTGATCGGGGTGGCGCAGGGCACCGGTCCCCCGTGCTCGGCGATCGCCTGGCGCAGGTAGTCCACGCTGGCCGCTGGGCTCCCGTCGGGGCCGCCGAGCCAGGCGGCGGTGGCGGCCGGGGAGGCGCCGACCGCGCCCGACCCGGTGGGGGTCACGGTGGGCAGCCGCCGCGCCGCCGGGCCGAGGACCTCCAGCGCGTGCAGCAGCTTCGGCGGCATCGGACGGCCGGACCGGGCGAGCAGGCGTACCCGGTCGAGGCGCTGCGAGTCCATGCCGGCCGGCAGCGGCGGCGGGCCGACGCCGCGCCACTCGGCGAGCGCCGTCGGCGGCTCGGCCAGCCGGTCACCGATCCGCTCGACCAGCGCCGGGACGATCAGGTCCACGGCCGGCAGGTCCGGTACGGGGTACGTCGCCGGGCCGGCCGCCCGGTCGTACAGCAGGCGCAGCGCCCGGTCCACGGCGTTGCGTACGCCGTCGTGGGACCAGCCGCCGGGGGTGTCCGGCTCCAGCACGGCGAGCAGCCCCTCGACGGCGCTCAGCGTGGGCACCAGCCCATAGCCCTCCGGCCCGCCCCAGCCGCCGTCCGGGCGCTGCCCGGCGAGCAGGAAGCGGACCCGTTCGGCGTGCTGCGGCAGCCAGGGCGCCAGGGAGACCAACCGGCCGGTCTCGTACGGCGACGCCGACGTACGGCCCGCCGGACGGACGGTCAGCCCGGCGACCAGTTCGCCCGCCGCCATCGCGTACCCGGGATCCTCCGGTGGTGCGGCGTCCCGGGCCAGAGCCTCCGTGCTCACGCCACCCCCCAGAAGTCGGTCGACCGGTAGAAGCCGCTGGTGTAGCCGAGCTGCCGGGTCAGGTAGGCCACCTCCCGGGGGCAGTCGGCGCGCAGCTGGTCGAGGAGCTCGGTGGCCCGCCCGAGAAGGCCGGTCAGCTCCCGCTCGACGACGGCCCGGTCCTCGACCAGCATGATCGCGTTGAGGTCGCCCCAGCGCAGGTCCCGCTCATAGGTGGCCAGGTCGTTGACCAGCCGCAGGGCGCGTTGCACCGCGTCGCTGGCGGTGACCAGCCGGCCGAGCCGGTCGGGCGCGTCCGCGCCGCCGACGGAGATCCAGTGCGCCACGTTCACCACGGTGCAGGCCAGGTTGTCGGCGTTGGCCAGGTAGTCGGCGAGCGTCGGCAGCGGCAGCGCTCCGTCGCGGCCGGCCGCCCGCCAGTGCCACTCGCGCCGCATCGCCTCCAGCGTCCGGCACACCGCCTCCCGCCACGCCCCGCCCTGCCTGCCGAAGGCCGGTGCGGTCGCCAGGTCGGCGCGGAGGCCGGCGAGGAATTGACCCAGCGGGTCGTCCGCCGCCGCCGGCGCCCCGGCGGCGACCGCGAGCTGCCGTTGCACCAGCTGGTCGACTTCGGCGGCGGAGGTGGCCAGGTGGTCCACCTGCCAGTCCAGCGCGAACCCCCAGAGCACCGCCCGGTTGGTCAATCGCAGCTCGGCGGCGTCGCACCAGGGGGCGCTGAACGCGATGGCCAGGGCGACACTGCTGGCCAGGGCGGCGTCGAAGGGCCCGGCGGCGAAGAGGTCCGGATGGGCGGCGAGGCAGCGTTGCAGGTCCCGCTGGCCCTGCGCGGCGAGGGCGCAGATCCGCCCGTGCTCGGCGGCCTCCCGCAGCTCGTCGACCGCCCGTACGTCAGGTGCCACGGCGGTCAGGCCAGGGCCGGTTGCCGGTGCGGGGTGAGCATCAGCGGCACCGGCCCCCCGGCTCGCAGTGTCGCTGCGAGCTGCGGGGCCGGCATCCCGGGCTCGCAGAGCCGGTACCGGAACCGGCTGAACAGGGTCGCCAGGATCAGCGTCGCCTTCAGCTGGAACAGGTACTGCCCGATGCACTGGTGGGCGCCGCCGCCGAACGGGAAGTAGGCGTACCGGTGCACGCGCCGGGGCGCGTCGGGGGCGAAGCGCTCCGGGTCGAAGACCTCCGGGCGGTCCCAGAACCGGGCCAGCCGCTGGGTGACGTAGGGGCTGAGGGCGATCGTCGCGCCGGCGGAGATCCGGGTGCCGCCGATGACGTCGTCGGCGACCGCCGTCCGCGGGACCAGCCACGCCGACGGATAGGCGCGGAGCAGCTCGTCCAGCACCATCCGGGTGTAGCGCAGCTCGCCGACCTGCTCCCGGGTGACCACGTCGCCGGAGCCGACCACCCGGTCGATCTCCTCGTAGAGCCGGGCGGCGACGTCGGGCACCTGCTCCAGCAGCGGGAAGAGCCAGGTGAGCACCGTGTAGGTGGTCTCGGTGGTGGTGGCGAAGGTGGACACCACGTCGTCGCGGACCCGCCGCTCGTCCAGCTTGTTGCCGTCGGCGTCCCTGGCCCGGGCCAGCGCGGCGAGGATGTCGTCGCCGCCCTCGGGGCGGGCGCGCTCGGCGCGGATCATCGGGAGCAGGATCTCGTCGATGTTCCGGACGGCCCGACGGAAGGCCCGGTCGCCGGGCATCGGCACGGCGTCCGGCAGGAACGGGGCGAGCAGCCGGAACCGCAGCGCGGTCGCGACGGTGTTCTGCTCGACGACCACCCGTCTGGCGTCGGCAGTGTCGATCTTGGCGCCGAAGAAGACCCGGCTGACGGCCGCGCAGATGATCCGGGAGACCTCGGCGGCCGCGTCGACCCGGGTGCCGTCGCGTGCCGGGCCGGCCAACTCGTCCACGGCGTCACTGATCGCCCGGCTCATGTCGGCCACGGCGGCGTCGAGCCGCTTGGGGGTGAAGTGCGGCTGGAGCCGCCGCCGGCTCGCCTCCCACGTCGGGCCCTCGGAGAGGATTCCGTCGCCGCCCACCTTCCGGACCGACCGCCACAGCATGCTGTCGCCGGCCCGGGTGTAGTTCGCGGCATTGTCCCGCAGCACGTGCTGGACGTGCGCCGGCTCGGTGACCAGGTACGGCCGGATGGTGCCCAGGTTCAGTCGGACGACCTGCCCGGGTGCGGCGTCGGCGAGCCCGACCAGGGTGGCCAGTGGGTCCCGGAGCAGCCCGGGCAGCGTGCGGCGCAGCGGGGCGACGTACGGTTTGCGGGGTACGGGGGCGGTCGATTCAGTCATGGCTCACCTGCACGGGGGTCCTCCTCCGGCGACGCACCCGCCTTGCGCTGCGTGCATCCGTGGTGATCGCGCGTGACGGTTCCGGTGAGCATGTCACCGATGAAAGACCTTTTCCAGATCTTGCGTCCGGAGGAATTCTCACAGTCAACGAAATCCGTCCACCGTGCACTGTCCGGGGAGGACCTCAGCCCGACAGATCCCGCAGGTAACGCCACTCGGCGGCGACCGGCCGGTAGCCCAGCCGGCGGTTGAGCGTGAGCATGGCCACGTTGCCGGCGTCGTTGCTGGTGTACGCGTACCGCAGCCCCGCCGCGCGGGCCCGGCTCAGCGAGCGCTGCTTGACCGCCCGGGCCAGCCCCCGGCCGCGGTGTTCGCGCCGGGTGCCGGTCATCCCCGACCGGTAGCGGTCCCGCCGGTCGGTGATCGCGAAGCCGAACGCGAGCACCTCCCCGTCCCGCACCGCCACCGTGGTCAGGTCCCGGTCCAGGTCGGGGCGCTCCCAGTAGGCGGTTCGCCAGTCGGCGTAGCTGATCTCGTCCATCGTCACCTCGCCCGGCTCGTCCCGGGAGGCGTCCAGGTCCGCCAGGTAGAGCGGGTACGGATCGGGCAGGTCGGCCGCGGCGAGCAGCCGTACCCCGGCCGGCAGCGCCGCCGCCGCGGACAGGTCCGCCTCGGTGAGGTCCAGCAGCAGGAACGTCGCCCGCCGCCCGCGCCGGTAGCCGCGCCGCTCGGCGAAGCCGGTGCTGGCCGGGTCGTCGGCCACCTTGGCGTACGCGGCCACGGCCCCCAGTCCGGCGAGCCGCTGCTCGGCGGCGGCCAGCAGGGCGGCGCCCGCGCCGCCGCCGCGCCGCCGCGGGTGCACGGTGAGGTTGACGAAGCCCAGCCCCGGATCGGCGCTCTCGTGCAGCAGCCCGGTCAGCGCCGTGCCCACCACCCCCTCGGCGCCCGCGGCGACCAGCACCCCGAACCGTTCCGCCGCGGGCGCGCCGGTGAGGCGCCAGCCCAGCCACTCCTCGGTGATCATCTGGTACGGCGCGGCGGCGGCCAGCAGCTCGACGACCGCCGGCACGTCAGCGGGTCGCAGCGGGCGTACGACAGGGGTCATGGTGGGGCAACCTACCTCGGCGCGGCCGGGCCCGGGGGGTGCGAATCCGGGCGCGGCGGGGCACCCTGTGCCAGGCTCAGGGCATGGACGACACCACCATCCTGAACCGGATCTCGGAACTCGTCGACGAGGAGCACCGGCTGCGTTCCGCGGCGCAGGCCAACGAGTCCGGCACCGACGACGAGGCACGTGACCGGCTGCGCGCGCTGGAGGAGTCCCTGGACCAGTGCTGGGACCTGCTGCGTCGCCGGCGGGCGGCCCGCAGCGCGCACGGCGACCCGGACGCCCAGGGCGAGCGGCCGATTCCGGCGGTCGAGCGCTACCTGCAGTAGACCGGCCCGCCGCACGGGCGGCACCCGGTCCGGTGACGCCCCGGACGGTCACCGGACCGTCCGGGGCGTACCGGGATCAGCGGATGCCCGCCTCGTGCAGGAGCAGACCGGTCAGCTCGGCCGGGTCGGCCCCGGCCGCCGGCAGCCCCCGCGCGGTGAACCAGGCGGCGACCACCTTCACGTCCCGGGCCAGGAACTCCGGGCCCTGCGGGTTGGCCACCACGTCGACCACCTGCGGCAGATCGATCATGACGAGGCGGCCCCGGTGCACCAGCAGGTTGTACGGGGACAGGTCGCCGTGGGCGTACCCGGCGCGAGCGAGCACCACCAGGGCGTCCACCAGCTGCTCCCACAGCGAGCGCAGCTCGCCCGCCTCGGGGCGCAGCTGGGCCAGCCGGGGCGCCGCCGCCCCCTCGTCGGCGTCGCCGACGAACTCCAGCATCAGCTCGGTGCCGATCAGCTGGACCGGGTAGGGCACGGCGATCCGCCCGGAGGCGGCCCCGATCTCCCAGAGCCGGCTGAGGGCGGCGAACTCCGCCGCGGCCCACTGCCCGGCGATCATCTGCCGGCCGAAGGCGGTACGCCCGGCCATCGCCCGGTTCTCCCGGGACCGGCGGACCCGGCGCCCCTCCAGGTAGCCGGCGTCGCGGTGGAAGAGCCGGTGCTGGGCGTCCCGGTAGCGCTTGACGGCCAGCAGGCAGGAGCGATCGGTGTCCGGCACCGCGCGGCGGACGAGGTGGACGTCCGCCTCCTTGCCGGTCTTGAGCACACCGAGCTCGGTGTCCCGGGCGGCCAGTTCGGTGACCAGCCACTCGGGGTGGGGTTCGGGGCCGTGGACGGCCTCGTCCCAGGAGGACCAGCGGTCCTCCGGTTCGGGCTCGTCGTCGGGCTCGACGAGGGCCGGCTCGGTGGGCCGGCCGTGCCTCAGGAAGTGTGGTTCGTCGTCGTCGAAGCGGCTCTTGCCGCGGCCACGGCGCTGCGGCGCCGGGAGGTCGTGTTCGCGCACGGAAGTGGTGATCCCTTGATCGAGGCTGATGGAGGCAGGTGGAACGACCCTGCAAAGACGGCCATGACCGACCTCCTTCTCCTCGACCGGGCTCGACCCGGCTGCGCCGTACGCGCGGCCACCATGCTGTCGGCAGCGGCGACCGGGGTCAACCGAATTACGGCGCCCGTCAGCCGGCGAGCACGGTGGCGACCGCCGCGATCAGCGAGTCGACGGTGCGGGTCGGGGCGAACCGGTTGTCCGGCCAGGGGCGTCCCCGGTGCAGCCAGACGCTGGGCAGCCCGACGGCGGCGGCCCCGCCGATGTCCGCCTCGGGGCTGTCCCCCACCACCCACGCCCCGCGCAGCGGCATCCGGGCCCGCTGGGCGGCCAGCGCGAAGATCCTCGGGTTGGGCTTGCTGACCCCGGCCTCCTCAGAGATCACCCAGTCGGCGACGTAGCGGTCCAGCCCGGTCTGCCGGATCTTGGCGTCCTGCTGGCGGACCGAGCCGTTGGTGACCACCACCGGCACCCAGCCGGCGTCGTCGGCGATCCGCAGCGCGCAGGCGACCAGCGGATCGAGGCGGGTGTTCGCCACCACCCCGTCGTGCAGCTCCTCGACCAGGTCGATGGAGGGGATGCGCAGCGCGTACCGGTCGCGGATGGCGTCGGCGACGTCCCACCGGTCGGTGAGCCCGTCGGCGTCGATGGAGAGCAGCCAGTCGATGTCGGTGTGCGGCGCGCCGATGCTGTCCAGGAACCGCTCACCCCAGGCGCGGAACGGACCCGCCCGGTCGAGCAGGGTGTTGTCCAGGTCGAGCAGGAGCAGCGGCACGCGGGCACCTTACGGGAGAGGGGAGCGCCGTCGACAGGGCCGAGCGGTCGGCGACGTCCGTCAGGCCGGCAGCGCCGTTCGGGGGAGCCCCTGGTCGGCGGGTCGGTCGGCGAGCATGGAGTGGGCCGCGCGGGTGGCCGCCAGCGCGGCCGGGTCCAGGGTGGCGACCAGCACGGCCTCGCCCTCGTCGGCGCCGCGCACCAGCGGCCGTCCCTGCGGGTCGTAGACCGCCGCGCCACCGTTGAACCGCCACGGGTCCGCGCCTCCGACGGCGTTGGCGAAGACGACGTACATGGTGTTGTCCAGGGCCCGGGCGGCGTAGTAGAGGTCGCGCCGGTGCGCCGACCCGGTC
>NZ_JBPQTL010000115.1:0-16509 GCF_051386295.1 Micromonospora sp. URMC 105
GGGGTGGGGCGGGGGAGGATGATCTGGTGCTGAAGGGCTGTCTCAACGGCGGCCGGGGCCGGGACGAGCATCCCGCCGTGCCGGTCAGCCCGGCCGACCTGGCTGCCGACGCCGTCCGCTGCGCCGACCTCGGGGTGGCTGCCGTGCATGTCCATCCTCGGGACCCCGGGGGTGTCGAGTCGCTGGCGCCGGCCGTGATCGCCGACGCGCTGGACGCGATCCGGGTCGCCCGGCCGGGGCTGCCCGTCGGGGTGAGCACCGGGGCGTGGATCGAGCCGGACCCGGCCGCCCGGGTCGCCGCCGTACGGGCCTGGACCGTGCTGCCCGACTTCGCCTCGGTCAACGCGCACGAGGCGGGGGCGGAGGCCGTCGCCGCCGCACTGCACGAGCGGGGCGTGCTGGTCGAGGCGGGCCTCTGGACCCCACAGGCCGTACGGGACTGCCAACGGTGGCGGGTGCCGGTGGGCCGGATCCTGATCGAGTGCACACCGGACGATCCGGCGCGGGCGCTGGCCGACGCCGAGGCCATGCTCGCCCACCTGGCCCCGGGCGGCCCGCCGGTGTTGCTGCACGGCGAGGGCGCCGCCGCCTGGGCGGTGCTCGTCGAGGCGGTGCGCCGGGGTCTGGACACCCGGATCGGCCTGGAGGACACCGGCTGCCTCCCGGACGGCACTGTCGCGCCCGACAACGCGGCCCTGGTCGCCGCCGCCCGCGCCCTCGGCGCCTCCTGACCCGGGTACGCCCGCTCCGCGGACCGCCCCCGTCCCGCGGACCGCCCCCGCTCCGCGGACCCCCCACCCGCGGACTGCCCGCTGCCCGGACCGCCCCCGCTCCGCGCGCCAGGTGATTGCCGTCTCGGGTCCGGCGACGTGCCGGGCGACGCACCGCCACCCCCACCGGCCCGGCAGGCACCGCGCTGCGGAGGGGCCTGTGAGCAGGCCCGAAAGGGCGACGCGTGGTCCCGTCGCCCGGGTCGTTTGTCCGCTGCTGTCCGTCATGCCGTGGGCGTTCGGTGACGGCTCAACTTCGCTCCGTTCGGGGGGTTTGATCATGAGTTCTTGACCGAACGGCCCCCGGCGACCTAGCCTCGCCCTACAGGCTCACATTGCCCGACCAGCGCAGGCTAAGCGCACAACATAGATCGCGTAACAGAACAGCATCACTTTGGCCAGCTCCACCGGCCTTTGACGGTCGCTCCGGACAGCCGGTCCGGAGCCGATCCGACAACTGCACCCGGCTGTCGACGATGCCCACGGGCACCGCCGACGGAGAGCTGCACCCACGGCCAGCCGCTCGGTCGGGCGTCCAGGGCCGCGGAGGCTCGTGCCCGCCGGCACGGTCCTCCACGGTGTCGACGTTCAGGGGAGGCGGCCATGGCGGGGCGGCACAGGGACCACGGGTCCCCAGGAGGTGTCGGCGGTCGCGGGTCCGCCGGTGGGGTAGCACGGTCGGACCTCGCTCACCGCGGCGTAGGGGCACCGAGATGAGCGGCGTCGAGGTGGTGCTGCTCGTCGCCGTGCTGCTGCTCGCCGTGGTCGTCGTCGGTGCCGTCCTCTTCGGCGTACGGGCGATGCGGACCTTCCGCGCGGCGCCGGCCCCGGAGGACCCCGCGTTCATCGCCGAGAAGGACCGCCAGGAGCAGTCCCTGGCGGCACTGCGCAGCGCCGCCGACGAGGCGAGCAGCACCATCGACGTGGCGAAGTCCGCCGCGGCCGCCGCCCGGACGGAGGCGGCCGCCGCGAAGGCGGAGGCGAAGTCGGCCCGCGCCGAGGCCCGCCGGGTGCTCGACGACGCCCGCGCCGAGGCGGACACCATCCTGGAGCGGGCCCACCGGCAGGCCGAGGCCGACGCCGAGCAGCTGCGGACCGCCGCCCGGCGCAGCGGCGAGCGGGAGGTCGCCGTGCTGGCCGCCACCACCCGCGAGCAGGCCGCCGAGGTGGAACGCCGGGCGGCCCGGATGGACGAGCGGGAGCGGCTGCACACCGAGGAGGTCGAGCGGCTCGCCGAGCGGGAACGGCAGCTCACCGCGGCCAGCGCCGAGCTGGCGAAGCGGGAGGCCGGGCTGGTGGAGCGGGAGACTGCGCTGGCCGCCGCCGAGGAGCAGCGCCGCCGCGAGCTGGAACGGGTCGCCGGGCTCACCGCCGACGCCGCGCGCGCCGAGCTGATCGACGCGATCGAGATCCAGGCCAAGCGGGAGGCGGCCCTGCTGGTCCGGGACATCGAGTCCGACGCCCGCAACACCGCCGAGCAGCGCGCCCGGACCATCGTGGTGGACGCCATCCAGCGGGTGGCCAGCGAGCAGACCGCGGAGAGCGTGGTCAGCGTGCTGCACCTGCCCGGCGACGAGATGAAGGGGCGGATCATCGGCCGGGAGGGGCGCAACATCCGCGCCTTCGAGTCGGTCACCGGGGTCAACCTGATCATCGACGACACCCCCGAGGCGGTGCTGCTCTCCTGCTTCGACCCGGTACGCCGGGAGGTCGGCCGGCTCACCCTGGAGAAGCTGGTCCTCGACGGCCGGATCCACCCGCACCGGATCGAGGAGGTGCACGACCTGGCCCGGCAGGAGGTGGAGCAGCTCTGCCACCGGGCCGCCGAGGACGCCCTGGTCGAGGTCGGCATCACCGAGATCCACCCGGAGCTGGTCACCCTGCTCGGCCGGTTGCGCTACCGCACGTCGTACGGGCAGAACGTGCTCAAGCACCTGGTGGAGACCGCGCACATCGCCGGGATCATGGCCGCCGAGCTGCGGCTGGACATCCCCACCATCAAGCGGTGCGCGTTCCTGCACGACATCGGCAAGGCGCTCACCCACGAGGTGGAGGGCAGCCACGCCATCATCGGCGCCGACCTGGCCCGCAAGTACGGCGAGAGCGAGGACGTGGTGCACGCCATCGAGGCGCACCACAACGAGGTGCCGCCGCAGACCATCGAGGCGGTGCTCACCCAGGCCTCCGACGCGTGCTCCGGCGGGCGTCCGGGCGCGCGGCGGGAGAGCCTGGAGGCGTACGTCAAGCGGCTGGAGCGGATCGAGGAGATCGCGGCCGGCAAGCTCGGCGTGGAGAAGGTCTTCGCCATGCAGGCGGGCCGGGAGATCCGGGTGATGGTCAAGCCGGAGGACGTCGACGACATCGGCGCGGCGGTCCTCGCCCGGGACGTGGCCAAGCAGATCGAGGAGGAGCTGACCTACCCGGGTCAGATCCGGGTGACCGTGGTCCGCGAGTCCCGGGTCACCGAGATCGCCCGCTGACATCCCCTGCCCGAGTGGAAGGACAGGACGACTGATTCGCCCGGCACACCGGGTGGAGGTGGGGACGGGCTCAGCTCGTCCCCACGCCCGCGTCAGCGAAAGCGGCGAGAAAGCGGACGCGCCCGCCCGTCGTGGAGCACGACGGGCGGGCGCGGTGCCGTCTGCCGGGCGATCAGCCCTGCGGCTCGGCGACGAGCGCTCCGCCGGCCGGGGTCGAGTCCGGCGCGGTCTGCTTGGGAATGCGTACGCCCCGACGGCCGGTACGCCGGTCCAGCCAGTTCGCCAGGGTGGTGAGCAGGGAATTGATCACGATGTAGATCACGGCGACGACCATCGCGGCGGCGACCACGTTGCCGTAGTTCGCGGAGAGGTCGTTGACGCCCCGCTGGAGCAGTTCGGGGAAGGCCACGATGTAGCCGAGCGCGGTGTCCTTGAGCAGGACGACGAGCTGGCTGACGATCACCGGGAGCATCGCGCGGGCGGCCTGCGGCACCAGGATCAGCTGCATGACCTGGCTCTTGCGCATGCCCACGGCGTAGGCCGCCTCGGCCTGACCGCCCGGAATCGACCGGATGCCGGCGCGGAACGCCTCGGCGAGAACCGAGCCGTTGTACAGCGTCAGACCGGTGACCACGGCCCAGAACGCCGAGACCGGGCCCTGGATGAGGAACGGCACGCCGTAGAAGATGAAGAAGATCATCAGGAGCAGCGGGACCGCGCGGAAGAACTCCACCACCGCGCCGGCGGGCACCCGGATCCACCAGCGGTCGGACAGTCGAGCCACCGCGAAGACGATGCCGAAGGTGAGGGACAGGACCATCCCGGTGCCGGCGGCGAGCAGGGTCTGGGTCAGACCCGGAAGGATGAACTGCGTCCAGGTCGCCGAGTCGGTGAACGGCTTCCAGAGGTTCGCCTCCCACTGGCCGGCCTGGTCGAACTTGCGGTAGATCCACCAGAGCAGTGCGACCAGACCCACGCCGAAGACCACGCTGAGTACCGCGTTGCGGATCCGGGCCCGCGGCCCGGGGTGGTCGTAGAGGACGTTGCCGGCGCTCATCAGCGCTTCACCGCCATTCGGTTGGCCAGCCAGCCGAAGAAGTAGCCGGTCGGGATCAGGATCGCGGCGAACGTGCCGGCGAAGACCAGGAAGATCGCGATGACCGCGTCGCCATTGCTGTTGATCAAGTCCTTCATCACGCTGGAGGACTCCATCAGACCGATCGTGCCGACGATCGTGGCGTTCTTGCACAGTGCGATGAGCACGCTGCCGAGCGGCGCCACGACGGCCCGACCGGCCTGCGGCAGCACGACGATCCGCAGGGTCTGGAAGAAGGTGAGCCCGATCGCGCGCGCCGCCTCGGCCTGCCCAGTCGGCACGGTGTTGATGCCGGAGCGGACCGCTTCGCAGACGAACGAGGCGGTGTAGACCGAGAGGCCGACGACACCGAGCCAGTAGTTGTTCAGGTCCAGCTCGTCGGAGAGGCTGAGGCCCAGCGTGGAGAAGAGGCCGAAGTAGCAGAAAAAGATGATCAGGGTGAGCGGGGTGTTGCGGAAGATGTTGACCCAGGCCGCGCCGAAGCCGCGCAGCACGGGCACGGGGGAGACCCGGAACGCGGCGAGCAGCACGCCGAGCAGCAGCGCGAGGACCGCCGACGCGCCGGTCAGCTTGAGGATCCAGAGAAAGCCCGACACGTACGCGTCGAAGTTGGCCTGGTCAGCGAATACGTGCATGCGTCGACTCCCGGGGCACGTCGTCGGCGTCGTGACAGACCAGGGCCGGCACCGTCACGGTGCCGGCCCCGGAACCGGTCAGACGCTGCTGCAGTTGGTCAGCTTGGTGGTGTCCAGCTCGGGCGCGGCCTTGCCGCTCTTGCCGAGGGTGGCGTCCCAGGCGGCCTTGTACGAGCCGTCCTGCGCCGCGGCCTTGAGGATCTCGTTGACCTTCTCGCAGCCGGCCTTGTCGTCCTTCTTCAGGCCGATGCCGTAGGGCTCGGTGGAGAAGGGCTTGCCGACGACCTTGAACTTGCCGGCGTACTGGGACTGGGCGGCGTACCCGGCGAGGATGATGTCGTCGGTGGTCACCGCGTCGACCTGGCGGTTCTCCAGCAGCGGCAGGCACTTCGAGTACGAGTCGAACTGCTGCAGCTTCGCCTTCGGGTGCTCCGACTGGATCCGCTTGGCCGGCGTCGAGCCGGTCACCGAGCAGACCGTCTTGCCGTCGAGGGCCTCCGGTCCGGTGAGGGTGGAGTCCGCCTTGACCAGCAGGTCCTGGCCGGCGATGAAGTACGGCCCGGCGAAGTTGACCTTCTGCTTCCGCTCGTCGTTGATCGTGTAGGTCGCGATCACGAGGTCGACGGTGCCCTGCTGGATGAAGGGCTCGCGGTTGGAGGAGACGGTGGTCTTCCACTCGATGTTGTTCGCGTCGACGCCGAGGCCCTTGGCCACGATCTTGGCGACCTCGATGTCGAAGCCCTCGTACTGGCTTCCGGTCTGCAGACCCAGGCCCGGCTGGTCGGCCTTGACGCCGATGACCAGCTTCTTCTGGCTCTGCGCCTTGCCGACCAGGCCCTTGGCGCCCGAGCTGCCGGAGCCGCTGTCGTCGCCACCGCAGGCGGCCATGCCAAGTGCGAGGGTGGCTGCTGCGGCGACCGCCGCCACGCGCTTCATACGCATACTCATCTCCTTCTTCGACAGAGCCCACCGGGGGACGGCGTGCTCCGTTACGGACGCCTTAGTGGGTGAGGATCTTCGACAGGAAGTCCTTGGCCCGCTCGCTGCGCGGGCTGGCGAAGAACTCGGTGGGGGGAGCGTCCTCCACCAGCTTGCCGTCGGCCATGAAGATGACCCGGTTCGCCGCGTGCCGGGCGAAGCCCATCTCGTGGGTGACCACGACCATGGTCATGCCCTCGCGGGCCAGCGACGTCATGACGTCCAGCACCTCGCCGACCATCTCCGGGTCGAGCGCGCTGGTGGGCTCGTCGAAGAGCATCGCCTTCGGCTGCATGGCCAGCGCGCGGGCGATCGCGGCCCGCTGCTGCTGGCCGCCGGAGAGCTGGGCGGGGTACTTGTCGGCCTGGTTGGCGATGCCGACCCGGTCGAGCAGGGCCAGGCCGCGCTCGCGGGCGGCGGCCGGCTTCTCCTTGCGGACCTTGATCGGGCCGAGCGTGACGTTCTCCAGGATCGTCTTGTGCGCGAAGAGGTTGAACGACTGGAAGACCATGCCGACCTCGCTGCGCAGCTTCGCCAGCGCCTTGCCCTCGGCGGGCAGCGGCTGCCCGTCGAAGGTGATGGTGCCGGAGTCGATCGGCTCCAGCCGGTTGATCGTCCGGCAGAGCGTCGACTTGCCGGAGCCGGACGGGCCGATCACCACGACCACCTCGCCCCTGCCGACGGAGAGCGACACGTCGTCCAACACGTGCAGCGGGCCGAAGTACTTGTTGACCCCGTCCAGCACGATGAGCGGTTCGCCCGTCGTCACGTCGTACACCGTCCCTGTCGTCTGTCCCGGAAGCGGGGTCGGTCGACCCCCGGTTGGGCAACTGTAGGCGGGGTGATGTGGCAGAACGCAACCTGGTTGGTCACGGAGCGGTAACACCGGTCCCGGCCGTGCCGAGGAGTCCGAATTACGTCACCCAAGGGCGGGTTCCGAGTGGCGGTCGCGGCCCGGCACCGAGATCATGTCGGGATGACCGACCGGGTCCGGCTGACCGATTACGCCCGCGGTGGCGGCTGCGCCTGCAAGATCCCGCCAGGCGAACTGGAGGCGATGGTGGCCGGGCTCGGGCCCGCCACCGGCACCGCCGACCTGCTGGTCGGGCTGGACCACGGCGACGACGCGGCGGTGGTCCGGCTGGACGAGCGGACCGGGCTGGTCAGCACCGCCGACTTCTTCACCCCGGTCGTCGACGACCCCTACGACTGGGGCCGGATCGCCGCCGCCAACGCGTTGTCCGACGTGTACGCGATGGGCGGCACCCCGCTGGTCGCGCTGAACCTGCTCTGCTGGCCGCGCGACGTGCTCCCGCTGGAACTGGCCCGGGAGGTGCTGCGCGGCGGGCAGGACGTGGCCCGGGAGGCCGGCTGCCACCTGGCCGGCGGGCACAGCGTCGACGACGACGGCCCCAAGTACGGCCTCGCCGTCACCGGCGTGGTCCGCCCCGAGGAGTTGATCACCCTCGACGCCGGCCGGGCCGGCCTGCCGCTGTCGCTGACCAAGCCGCTCGGCGTCGGGGTGCTCAACACCCGGCACAAGCGAACCGGGGAGCGGTTCGCCGAGGCGGTCGCCGCGATGGCTGCCCTCAACCGCGACGCCGCCCGTGCGGCGGTGGCGGCCGGGGTCCGCTGCGGCACCGACGTCACCGGCTTCGGCCTGCTCGGGCACGCCTCGAAGCTGGCCCGGGCCAGCCGGCTCACGGTCGCCATCGACACCGCCCGGGTGCCGTACCTGCCGGGCGCGCGCAAGGCCGTCCGCGACGGGTACGTCAGCGGCGGGACCCGCCGCAACCTGGAGTGGGTGACCCCGTGGACCGACTTCGGGGCGACCGGCGAGGCGGACCGGCTGCTGCTCGCCGACGCGCAGACCTCCGGCGGTCTGCTGGTCGCCGGTGAGATCCCCGGCGGCACCGTGATCGGGGAGCTGCTGCCGGCCGGCGAGCACCGGCTCGTGCTCCGCTGAACCGGGCCCGCCGCGTCGTGGGCAGCGGCCGCGGGAGCGCGGAATCCGGCGCGGACCCGCCGGACCCGGTCTGCCGGATCGGGCACCATACCCGATAAACTGTCACCTTCCCGCTACTCGGAGCAACGGTGCTCGAGGAAATTTTGCCCGGAATGGTCACAGACCGGTAACTTGCCCCCGGCTGAGGTCATATGCCCCCCACCATCGTCAGTAAGGCCCGATCCGGAGGCCGGTGGGACGAACGCAGCGAGGAGGCGGCATGACCGAGCTGTGGAACTGGAGAATCGACGGGGCGGCACCGGTGGAGGTGTACCCCGCGCTGGCCGAGGCGCTCGGCCGGGTGGTGATGCCCCTGGCCGTCGCCGACCCGGTCCGGCTGCCCACGTACGCGGTGGTCTGCGACGTGTGGGAGGCGCCGGGGGAGTTCGGCACGGTGGTGGACTGCTACGGGGTGCCCGAGAGCCTGAACGAGCGCAGCAGCGTCGCCGCGCTGGCCCGGCTGCTCGGCCGCAACTGCCTGCTGACCGACGACACCCTCGACGCCGGCCGGCACCTGCTGGTCGCGCCGGACGGCACGATCCGTCCGGTGCACTTCGACGTGACCGAGACCGACGACGGCGAGGTGCTCAGCAACCAGCGGCTCTGCACGCTGGCCAACCCCGGCTGCCGGGGCTGGTCGCGGTGCCACCGGTCGCGCTGGGCGCCCGACTCGGTCAACCCGGCGCTGGCCGCGGCCTGACCCGGCCGCGGCCCCCGCCCGCTCAGCCGGCCTGCGCCGGGCGGGAGCCGCGCACCTGCAACTGGTCGAGCAGGGTCGCCGTGGCGGCGGTCACCGCGCGCACCGCCGCGTCGAACGCCTCCGCGTTGTGCGCGGCCGGTGCCCGGAAACCCGAGATCTTGCGGACGTACTGCAGCGCCGCAGCCTCGATGTCGGCCGGCGTCACCTCCGGCACGTACGGCTCACGCAGGGTCTTGATGCTGCGGCACATGGCTCCTCCTCGTTCGGGTCCACCCGGTCGGCCCGGCTACGCTGTGCACGTCATGACTACCGCAGCCGCCAGCAGCCCGCGTACCTACCAGGTGCGCACGTACGGCTGCCAGATGAACGTGCACGACTCCGAGCGCATCTCCGGCCTGCTGGAGCAGGCGGGGTACGTGCGCGCCGCCGAGGCCGACGACAACCCGGACGTGGTGGTGTTCAACACCTGCGCCGTCCGGGAGAACGCCGACAACCGGCTCTACGGCAACCTGGGTCATCTGCGCCCCGTGAAGGACAAGCACCCCGGCATGCAGATCGCCGTCGGCGGCTGCCTGGCCCAGAAGGACCGCGGCGACATCGTCCGCAAGGCCCCCTGGGTCGACGTGGTCTTCGGCACGCACAACATCGGTTCGCTGCCGGTGCTGCTGGAGCGGGCCCGGCACAACGCCGCCGCCGAGGTGGAGATCCTCGAATCCCTCGACGTCTTCCCCTCCACGCTGCCCACCCGGCGCGAGTCGACGTACGCCGGCTGGGTGTCGATCTCGGTGGGCTGCAACAACACCTGCACGTTCTGCATCGTGCCCTCCCTGCGCGGCAAGGAGAAGGACCGCCGCCCCGGCGACATCCTCTCCGAGGTGCGCGCCCTGGTCGACGAGGGCGTGCTGGAGGTGACCCTGCTCGGGCAGAACGTCAACTCCTACGGCGTCGAGTTCGGCGACCGGTACGCCTTCGGCAAGCTGCTGCGCGCCTGCGGCGACATCGACGGGCTGGAGCGGGTCCGGTTCACCAGCCCGCACCCGAAGGACTTCACCGACGACGTGATCGCCGCGATGGCCGAGACGCCGAACGTCTGCCACTCGCTGCACATGCCGTTGCAGTCCGGCTCGGACGACGTGCTGAAGGCGATGCGCCGCTCGTACCGCTCGGAAAAGTACCTGGGGATCATCGAGAAGGTCCGGGCGGCGATGCCGGACGCGGCGATCACCACCGACATCATCGTCGGTTTCCCCGGCGAGACCGAGGCGGACTTCCAGCGCACCCTCGACGTGGTCCGCGAGGCCCGGTTCTCCTCGGCGTTCACCTTCCAGTACTCCAAGCGCCCCGGCACGCCGGCCGCCACGATGGACGGCCAGTTGCCCAAGCAGGTCGTGCAGGAGCGCTACGAGCGGCTGATCGCCTGCGTCGAGGAGATCACCTGGGCGGAGAACAAGCGCCTGGTGGGGCAGCCCGTCGAGGTGCTGGTCGCCGTCGGTGAGGGGCGCAAGGACGAGCGCACCGGCCGGATGTCCGGCCGGGCCCGCGACGGCCGGCTGGTCCACTTCGCCACCGGCGCAGCCGGAGCGAACGGCCAGCACGGCGCCACCGGTTCCCTCGTCGGGCAGATCCGCCCCGGCGACATCGTGCACACCACCGTGACCTACGCCGCCCCGCACCACCTCAACGCCGACGGCGAGCCGCTGTCGCACCGGCGTACCCGGGCCGGTGACGCCGCCGAGGCGGGCCGCTCCCCGCGTACCCCCGGGGTGCTGCTCGGGCTGCCCACGATCGGTGCGCCGGCCGCGGCGCCCGCGCCGGCGACCGGCTGCGCCGCGCACTGACGCCACCGCCGACGGCCGGGACCTGCACGCGCAGGCCCCGGCCGTCGCCGTGCCGGCCTCAGCAGGCGGTGCCGTTGAGCTTCACCGTGCCCGGCGCGGACGCCGCGCCGTTGGCGGTGAAGCCGATCGTCACCGACGCCCCGGCCGCCAGCGAGCGGGACCAGTCGGGGGCGGCGGCGGTGACCGTGCTGCCGGACTGGGTCACCGTGGCGTTCCAGCCGCTGGCCAGGCTCACCCCGGACGGCCACGCCCAGGTCACCGACCACGGGTTGACCGCCGCGGTGCCGGTGTTCTTGACGGTCAGCTCGCCCTGGAAGCCGCCCTGCCAGGCGTTGACCTGCTTGTAGGTGGCGGTGCAGCCGCCGGTCGGGGTGGTCGGCGTCGGGCCCGGGGTGGTCGGCGACGGGCCGCCACCGCCCACCGGCGGGATCAGGTACGGCTGGAGGATGGCCTGCTTGGTGGTGTTGATGCTGGTCCAGTCGTCCAGCGCGATGCCGCCGGTGTCACCGGAGTTCGGGTTCCACGACCAGTAGGTGAAGGACATCCCGTTGACCCCGGTGCCGGTGTAGGCCATCAGGTTCTCCAGCCAGACCTTGTCCTTCGGGTCGGCGAGGGTGCTGCCGAACTCGCCCATCATGATCGGCGCGATGTTCTGCTTGTGCAGGTAACCCCAGTACTTGTCCCAGATCGCCGGCAGGTTCGCCGGGTAGTCGGGGGCGTCGAACCAGGCCTGGCGGTAGACCGAGGTGGCGTACTCGTGCGGCGAGTAGACCAGCCGGTTCGCCACGTTCAGCCGGACCGGGAAGTCCTTGGCCCTGGTGAGGTTGCCGCCCCACCAGCCGCAGTCCTCGTCGTTGCTGGTGTCGCCGTCCCAGACGTTCGACAGTCCGCCGCTGGGGCAGCTCACCCCCTCCACGAAGATCAGCCAGTTCGGCTGCACCCCGAGGATCGCGTTGCCGGCCCGCTCGGCCGCCAGCCGCCAGTCCCGGGCGGTGTCGCCGCAGCCCCAGCAGGCGCCGGTGGCGGCCGGGTTGGTGCCCTCGGCGTGCGGCTCGTTGTGCAGGTCCGCGCCGATCACCGTCGGGTTGCCCGCGTACCGCTGGGCGAGCATCTTCCAGTCGTTGATCCAGGTCGCCTCGGAGACGGTCGAGGTGTACCAGAGCGCTGACTGCCCGGCGGCGGTCGGCCGGTGCCGGTCCAGGATGACCCGCATCCCCTTGCCGCCGGCGTAGTCGATCACCTTGTCGAGGATCTGCAACGGGGAGAGCCCGACCAGGTCCGGGTTGACGTAGTCGTTGATGCCGCTGGCCGTCGCGCCCGGCTTCAGCGCGTCGTTCGAGTAGGGGATGCGCAGCGTGTTGTAGCCGAGGCTGGCCATCTTGTCGAGCTGGCCGCGCCACGGGTTGCTCGACCAGAGCCCGTGGAAGGTCTTGTTGTCCGTCTCCATGCCGAACCAGTTGATCCCGGTGAGCCGGACGGTGGCGCCGGTGCTGTCCACGATCTTGTTGCCGCTGGTGCGCAGGTAGCCGATGCCGGTGCCGCCGACTGCGGCGGCGGCCGGGGAGGTGCTGACGGCGGCGGCGACGAGGACGCCGGCCGCGGCGGTGGCGAGCGCGGTGAGCGCGCCGCCGAGGGCGGTGGGTCGGTGCATGCGAGCTCCAATCGGAGGCCCCGCCGCGCCGTGCTCAGCCGGCGCGGAGGGCGGAGGGCCAGGTGGGTGGCCGCGCTCTTCCGCGGGTACGCGGACAGTGCGCGGCGGGCGGCGTCACGCGCACGCCTCCACTCGCGACCGCACCGGCGACTCCCGGCGATGGACCCCACCGCCGATGCCCTAGCGCCGGGCCTGACCTGACTCTGCCGCCCATTCTGATCAGCGCCCCTCAATGCGTCAACCACCCACCCCCCCGTCCCCCCTTCGCGCACCTTCACGGAAAGCGGGCCCATTCGCCGTCGAATGAGCCCGCTTTCTCGGGAAGTGCGCGGATCTTGACGGGGTGGGCGCCCCCGGACGTGCGGGGGCCCCGGTCCCGTCAGGGACCGGGGCTCCCGGGAGTTGCTGAGGGTCAGCCGGCCTGTTCGGCGAGCTGGAGGAACTGGCGCTTCGAGGCGAGCGCCTGCTCGGCCTCCTTGACCCGGCGGGCGTCCCCGGCGGCCTGCGCCCGGGCCAGCCGCTCCTCGGCCTCGGCCACCTGCGCCCGCATCTGGGCGAGCAGCGGGTTGTCCTCCTTGGTGGTCCGTCGCCAGGCCGAGTCCATGACCTCGCGGACCTTGTCGTCCACGGCCCGCAGGCGCCGCTCCAGCCCGGCGGCGGCCTCGCGCGGCACCCGGCCGGCCTCGTGCCACTGCGCCTGGATCTCCCGCAGCTTGGCCTGCGCGCCCTTCGGGTCGGCGTCGACGTCCAGCGCCTCGGCCTCAGCGATCAGCGCCTGCTTGCGCTCCAGGTTGGCTCGCTGCTCGTTGTCGCGGGCCGAGAAGACCTCGCTACGCCGGCTGAAGAAGGCGTCCTGGGCGGCCCGGAACCGTTCCCAGAGCTTCTGCTCGGCCTCCTTGGAGGCGCGCGGCGCGGCCTTCCACTGGTTCATCAGCTCCTTGAGCTGGTTGGCGGTGGCCGCCCACTCGGTGGAGTCCTTCAGCTTCTCCGCCTCGGCGACCAGCTCCTCCTTGACCGTCTGCGCCTGCTTGCGCTGCTGGTCCAGGGAGGCGAAGTGGGCGCCCCGGCGGCGGGTGAAGCCGTCCCGCGCGGCGGCGAACCGCTTCCACAGCTCACCGTCGGCCTTCTTGTCGACCCCGCGGATGGTCTTCCACTCGTCGAGGATCTCCTTGAGCCGGTCACCGGCGGTCTTCCAGCCGGTCGACTCGGCGGCCAGCTTCTCCGCCTCCTCGACCAGGGCCGTCTTGCGGGCGAGCGCCTCGCCGCGGGCGGCGTCCCGGGCGGCCTTCGCCTCGCCGGCCTTCTCCTCGGCGACGGCGGCGAGCTTGTCCAGCCGCGCGGCGAGGGCGTCGATGTCGCCGACGACGTGCGCCTCGGCCAGCGAGGCCCGGATCCGGCGGATCGTGGTCAGGGAGTGGCCGGCGTCCGCCGCGCCCGAGTTGAGCCGGGCCTCGGTCAGGTCCACCTCGGTCACCAGGTCGGCGAAGCGCCGGGCGAAGTGGGCCAGCCCCTCCTCGGGGGCTCCCGCCTGCCAGGATCCGACCACCCGCTCGCCCTCGGCGGTCTTGACGTACACGGTGCCGTCCGCGTCCACCCGTCCGAAGGCAGTCCAGTCGCTCATGTGCCCATCCTCGTTCTCCCGGCGTCGACGGGACGGACCCCGCGAACGCCGCCACGGCGCAGCCAAGTTACTCCCGGCATTGTCACAGGTCCGCCCCCGTGAGTGTGAAGCGCCTGTCGTCGACCGTGACCATACGGTGTCCTACCGCTGCAATGACCGGATCGGCGCGGGGACGCACCGGCGCGTCCGGCTACCGTGAACCCGTGTCCCTGGTCGCCGCCGCCGTCTGCCCCCACCCGCCCCTGATCGTGCCCGAGCTGGCCGGTGCCGCCGCGCCCGAGCTGGACGACCTCCGGGCGGCCTGCGACGCCGCCGTGGCCCGGCTGCTCGCCGCCGAGCCGGAGCAGATCCTGCTGGTCGGCGCCGGACCGGAGACGGTCCGCTTCGGTGCCGCCGACCACGGCTCGCTGCGCGCCTACGGCGTCGACCGCCACGTGCGGCTCTGGAAGACCAACTGCGCGGGTGGGGAGCGGCTGCCGCTGAGCCTGACCCTCGGCGCGTGGCTGCTCGGCGGGACGGGCACCGAGCTGCCCCGGTTCGCCGAGGCGGTCGCCACCGACGCCGCCACCGACGAGTGCGCCGAGCTCGGGTCGCGGCTCGCCCGCCGGGCCGAGCAGCGGACCGCGCTGCTGGTCATGGGGGACGGGTCGGCCTGCCGGGGGGAGAAGTCGCCCGGCTACCACGACCCGCGCGCCGAACCGTACGACGAGGGGGTCGCCCGGGCACTGGCCGGCGTGGACGCCGAGGCCCTGCTCGGCCTGGACCCCGAACTGTCGGCGGAGCTGAAGGTCGCCGGGCGTGCGCCCTGGCAGGTGCTCGCCGGTGCGGCCCGGGCCGCGGGCGGCGCGTGGCGCGGCGAGCTGCACCACGACGCGGCCCCCTACGGCGTGGCCTACTTCGTCGCCACCTGGGAGCGGGCGTGACCGCTCCGGCCGACGGCGGGCGGCCGGTGCCCGGGACGGTGGTGGCCGTGGTCGGGCCGACCGCGGCCGGCAAGTCGGCGCTGAGCATCGCGCTCGCGCACGCGCTCGACGGCGAGGTGGTCAACGCCGACTCGATGCAGCTCTACCGGGGCCTGGACATCGGCACCGCCAAGCTGACCCCGGCCGAGCGGGAGGGCGTGCCGCACCACCTGCTGGACATCTGGGACGTCACCGAGCCGGCCAGCGTCGCGGAGTACCAGCGGCTGGCCCGCGCGGCGGTCGACGACATCCTGGCCCGGGGCCGGGTGCCGCTGCTGGTCGGCGGCTCCGGGCTGTACGTGCGGGCGGTGCTGGAACAGTTCGAGTTCCCCGGCACCGACCCGGCGGTGCGGCAGCGGCTGGAGGACGAGCTGGCGGCGGTGGGGCCGGCCCCGCTGCACGCCCGGCTGGCGGAGGCCGACCCGGTCGCCGCGGCCGGCATCCTGCCCGGCAACGGCCGGCGGATCGTCCGGGCGCTGGAGGTGATCGAGCTGACCGGGGCGCCGTTCACCGCCTCGCTGCCGCAGCCGACGCCGTACTACCCGTCGGTGCAGCTCGGCGTCGACCTGGACACCGCACTGCTGGACGAGCGGATCGCGCTGCGGGTGGACCGGATGTGGGCCGACGGCCTGGTCGCCGAGACCCGCGAGCTGGTCGGCCACGGCCTGGCCGAGGGACGCACGGCCAGCCGCGCGCTCGGCTACCAGCAGGTGCTGCGCTACCTCGCCGGGGAGCTGACCGAGACCGAGGCGCACGACGAGACGATCCGGGCCACCCGGCGCTTCGTCCGCCGGCAGCGCTCCTGGTTCCGCCGCGACCCGCGGATCCACTGGCTCGACTCGGCCGCCCCGGCGTTTGTCGACACTGCGCTGCGGATGGTCGCCGAGCATCGGGGATGATGGGGGCGTGGAGTTCACCAAGGGCCACGGCACCGGCAACGACTTCGTCATCCTGCCCGACCCGGACGGGGCGCTCGACCTGACGCCCGGGCTGGTCGCCGCGATCTGCGACCGGCGGCGCGGCGTCGGCGGCGACGGCGTGCTGCGGGTGGTCCGGGCGGCGAAGCACCCCGAGGGCGCCGGCCTGGCCGACGAGGCCGAGTGGTTCATGGACTACTGGAACTCCGACGGGTCGTTCGCCGAGATGTGCGGCAACGGCGCCCGGGTCTTCGTCCGCTACCTGCTGGAGACCGGGCTGGCCACGCCCGCCGGCGCGGCGCTGCCGGTGGCCACCCGGGCCGGCCTGGTGCGCGCGCGCGTCGAGGGAGACGCCATCGCCGTCGAGATGCGCCGCCCCCGGGTGTACGACGCCTCGACCGCCACTTTGGGCGGGCTGACCCTGCCCGGCGCGGCGGTGGACGTCGGCAACCCGCACCTGGTCTGCGCGCTGCCGGCCGGGCTGGAGTTGGCCACCCTCGACCTCACCCGGGCGCCCGAGTACGACGCCGCGGTCTTCCCGAGCGGCGTGAACGTCGAGTTCATCACGTCGGCCGAGCCGGTCGCCGGCGCCGACGGACACGTCCTGATGCGGGTCTACGAACGCGGCTCGGCGGAGACGCTCTCCTGCGGCACCGGCGCCTGCGCGGTGGCCGCGGTGGCCCTGCGCGACGACGCCCGGGACACCGGCACGGTCGCGGTCGACGTCCCCGGCGGTCGCCTCACCGTCACGGTCACCGACGACTCCTGCTGGCTCTCCGGCCCGGCGGTCCTGGTCGCCACCGGCACTATCACCCCCACCACCCTGCGCCCCTGACCCGGTCTCTTATACACAACT
>NZ_JBPQTL010000116.1:0-15885 GCF_051386295.1 Micromonospora sp. URMC 105
CGTGCTGCTGATCACCGAGATCGCGGTGATCGTCGTCTACGACCTCGCCCAGCTCACCCACCCGGCGGGCAGGGCGGGGATGAGCACGGCGAGCCGGTGGTGGGCCCGGGGGCCGGCGCTCCAGAGCACCTCCCGGGTCAGCCCGGCGGCGCTGACCAGGCCGAGCAGGGCGGCGTCCGGCACCTGCGGGGGATCGGGCCGGTCGAGCAGGGCGCGCAGCCGGGTGGCCGGCCAGGCCGCCACGTTGAGGTCGATCGGGACGTAGCTGACGCTGGTGCGCAGCAGTCGGCGGCTCTCCTGCCGGCGCAGGACCCCGGCGCGGGCCAGCCGCTCCCCCACCGACGTCGTCGCCGACTGGGCCAGGAAACTCAGCCAGGTCCGCACCGACTGGTGCTGCGACTCGCCGATCAGCTGGTCCAGCACGGTGTGCGCGAGGGCGTCCGCCGGTGGACGCCGGTCCACCACCGTGACGAGCCCGCCGGAGACGGTGATCTGTCCGAACAGGACCAGCTCGCCGAGGAGGGCACCGGCGAGCCCCAGCCCGGTCGCGGACGGGTGCAGCCTCGCCTTGCCCCGGCTGTCGTTGTGGGCGATGAGGAAGAACTCGTCAGCGATGAGCAACGAGCCTCCAACGCAGGTTGTCCACAAGTGATCGACGCCGGGTGACAGGATGCCCGCACACTGCGACCAATGCAACTCCCAGATTCGATAGTTGCACTCCGTACTGAGGCGACCTGCGGATCTTGCCGTGACAGACTCGGAGGGTGACCGCCAGTCCCACCGTCCGCCGCCGCCGCATCGCCCGCGAGCTTCGCCAGCTGCGGGAGCGCGCCGGCATGACGCTCGACGTCGCCGCCCGTCAGCTCGACATGTCCAAGAGCAACCTGTCCCGGATCGAGAACGCCCAGATCGGCATCAAGCCGCGCGACGTGCGGGCCGCCCTGGCCCTGTACGCGGTCACCGGCGCCGACGCCGAGGCGCTGATCGAGATCGCCCGCGGGGCGCAGCAGCGCGGCTGGTGGCAGAACTACAGCGACGTCCTGCCGGAGTGGTTCGAGTTCTACGTCGGACTGGAGGCCGAGGCGGCGGCGCTGCGCACGTACGAGGCGGAGTCGGTGCCCGGCCTGCTGCAGACCGAGGCGTACGCGCGGGAGATCTACCGGCGCACCGCGGGCGAGGACGGGCTGGAGCGCAAGGTCGCCGCCCGGCTGCGCCGGCAGGAGGTGCTGCGTCGGGAGTCCCCGGTGCAGCTCTCGGTGGTGCTCAACGAGGCGGTGCTGCGGCGCCCGGTCGGCGGTGCGGCCGTGATGGCCGAGCAGCTGACCCACATGGCCACCGTCGCGCAATCACCCAACGTAACTATTCACGTACTTCCATTCGAAGCCGGCGGGCATCCGGCGATGAGCACGCCGTACGTGATCCTGAACTTCGCCGACGCCGCCGACGCCTCCGTGGTCTACCTGGACAACCTCACGATGGGGCTGGCTCTGGAGGAAGCCGGTCACGTGCGCGGGTATAGCCTGGTGCACGAGGAGCTGTGCCGGATGGCACTCGATCCGGCGGACTCGGTGGCCCGCCTGGAGGAGGCTTCTCGTTACTTTGCGTGACTGATTCGGGCACGCCAGCGAAAGACGAGAGGTACGGGGATGACCGCGCTCGACCTGACCCGGGCGGACTGGCGCACCAGCACGCGCAGCAGCGGCAACGGCAACTGCGTGGAGGTCGCCCCGGTCGACGGTCGGGTCGCCGTCCGCGACAGCAAGGACCGCAGCGGGCCGGTGCTGGTCTTCTCCCGCGCCACCTGGACGGCCTTCGTCACCGGCGTCGACGCGGTGCGCCCCGGCTGACCGCCGGGTGCCACAGTGGGCACGTGCTCTCCGACGTATCCCTGAGACTGCCGGTCAGTCCGGTGCTGCCGGCGCTGGTCGCGGCGCTGGCCGAGGCCGGCGGCGCGGTGCTGGTGGCGCCGCCCGGCACCGGCAAGACCACGCTCGCGCCCCTCGCGGTGGCCGACGAGGTCGACGGCCGGGTGCTGGTCGCCCAGCCGCGCCGGGTGGCCGCCCGCGCGGCGGCCCGCCGGATGGCCGACCTGCTCGGCGAGCGGGTCGGCGGACGGGTCGGGTACGCGGTGCGCGGCGAGCGCCGGGTCGGCCGGACGACCCGGATCGAGGTGGTCACCACCGGCCTGCTGGTACGCCGCCTGCACCACGACCCCGAGTTGCCCGGGGTCGGCGCGGTGCTGCTCGACGAGGTCCACGAGCGGCAGCTCGACGCGGACCTGGCGCTGGCCTTCGCGGTGGACTCCCGGGCGGCCCTCCGCCCCGACCTGTGGCTGCTGGCGATGTCGGCGACGCCGGAGGCGGACCGGTTCGCCGCGCTGCTCGGCACGGACCGGCCGGTCCCGGTGGTCCGGGCCGAGGCGGCGCTGCACCCGGTCACCCGGATCTGGGCGCCCCCGCCCCGGCCGGTGACCCCGCCCGGCGCGGGCCGGGTGGACCCGGCCCTGCTGGACCACGTGGCGGCCACCGTCCGGCGGGCGCTGCACGAGCGCGACGGGGACCTGCTGGTCTTCCTGCCCGGGGCGGGCGAGATCGGCGGGGTGGCCCGGCGGCTGGCGGACCTGACCGACCGGCTGGCCGTCCTGCCGCTGCACGGGCGGCTGCCCGGTGCCGCGCAGGACGCCGCGCTGCGCCCCGCCGACCGCCGCCGGGTGGTGCTGGCCACCTCGGTGGCCGAGAGCAGCCTCACCGTGCCCGGCGTCCGGGTGGTGGTGGACGCGGGGCTGAGCCGGGTGGCCCGCACCGACCTGTCCCGGGGGCTGGGTGCCCTGGTCACCGTCCCGGTTTCCCGGGCCGCCGCCACGCAACGCGCCGGGCGGGCCGGTCGGGAGGCGCCCGGCCACGTCTACCGCTGCTGGTCGGCGGCCACCCACGAGCGGCTGGCCGCGCAGCCCGAGCCGGAGATCGCCACCGCCGACCTGACCGGATTCGCCCTGGAGCTGGCGGCCTGGGGCAGCCCGGACGGCGCGGGCCTGGCCCTGCCCGATCCGCCGCCGGCGGCGGCGCTGACGGTGGCCCGGGAGACCTTGGCCGGCCTCGGCGCCGTCGACGCGGACGGCCGGATCACCGCGCGGGGCCGGGCGATCGCCGCCGCCGGTGCCCATCCCCGGCTGGGCCGGGCCCTGCTCGACGGCGCGCCGCGGGTCGGCGCGGACCGGGCGGCGGAGCTGGTCGCGCTGCTGGCCGAGGAGGGCCTGACCGGCCGCGAGGACGACCTGGTCGCCGGCTGGCGGCGGCTGCGCGCCGGGGCCGACCCGGGTGCCACCGCGCGCTGGCGCACCGAGGTACGCCGTCTGCGCACCCCCCTGCCCACCGGCGGCGGCACCGGCGGCGACCCGGCCGACGCGACCCCGGCCGGCACCCGGACCGGCGCGGCCGACGCGACCCCGGCCGGGACCGGGACCGGCCCGACCGGCGCGGCCCTGTCCGAGCGCCGGACCGGCCCGGCCCGCACCGGACGGCAGGGCTCGGGGGGCCGGGACCACCTGCCCGATGACCTGGCCGCCGGGCTGCTGGTGGGGCTGGCGTACCCGGAACGGCTGGCCCGGGTGCGCCGGGCCGGCGGGACGTCGTACCTGATGGCCGGCGGGACCGCGGCGGAGCTGACGCCCGGGTCGGGGCTGGCGGGCCTCGACTGGCTGGCCGTCGCGGTCGCGGACCGGTCCCCCGGCGCGCCGACCGCCCGGGTGCGGCTGGCGGCCGGGCTGGACGAGGCGACCGCCCGGGAGGCCGGCGGCCCGCTGCTGCGCGAGGCACGGGAGGTCGGCTGGACCGACGGCGACGTGGTGGCCCGGGAGGTGCTCCGGCTCGGCGCGATCGAGCTGTCGACCCGCCCGCTGGCCCGGCCCGAGCCGGCGCTGCTGGCGGCGGCGCTGCGCGACGGGCTGCAGCAGGAGGGGCTGGCGGTGTTGAGCTGGACGCCGCAGGCCCGGGCGCTGCGGGAGCGGATGGCGTTCTGCCGGCGGGCGCTGGGCGACCAGTGGCCCGAGGTCACCGACGCCGCGCTGCTCGCCGCCGTCGACGACTGGCTCGGCCCGGAGCTGGCGGCCGGGCGGCGCCGGACCGACCTGGCCCGGATCGACGTGGCCGCCGCGCTGCGCCGGCTGCTGCCCTGGCCGCAGGCGGCCCGGCTGGACGAGCTGGCCCCGGAGCGGATCGAGGTGCCCAGCGGCTCCAAGATCCGCATCGACTACGCGGACCCGGCGGCGCCGGTGCTGGCGGTGAAGCTCCAGGAGACCTTCGGCTGGCCGGCGGCCCCCCGGATCGCCGAGGGGCGGGTGCCGGTGCTGCTGCACCTGCTCTCCCCGGCCGGCCGGCCGGTGGCGGTCACCGCCGACCTGGCGTCGTTCTGGCGGACCGGATACCCGCAGGTCCGCGCCGAGCTGCGCGGGCGGTATCCGCGCCATCCGTGGCCGGAGGACCCGGGCAGCGCCACGCCCACCCGGCGCACCACGCCCCGGCGGCGCTGAGGGCAGCTACTCCTCGACGATGTCGGCGATCAGCACGGTGACGTTGTCCGGGCCGCCGGCCCGCAGCGCCAGGTCGATCAGGCGGCGGGCGCACAGCTCCCGGTCGGGGGTCTCGGCCAGCACCTCGGCGAGGGTGTCCGGACGGACCACGTTGGAGAGGCCGTCGCTGCACAGCAGCCAGCGGTCCCCGGCCCAGGGGACCATGGTGGCGTAGGTCGGGGAGACCTCGTCGCCCTGCAGGGCCTGGGTGACCACCGCCCGCCGGGGGTGGCTGGCGGCCTCCTCGGGCCCGATCACACCCTGGTCGACGAGCATCTGCACGAAGGTGTCGTCCCGGGTGATCTGCTTGAGGGTGCCCTCGCGGAACAGGTAGGCCCGGGAGTCGCCGACGTGGGCCAGGGCCAGGCAGCTGCCGGTCCTGGCGAAGAGCAGGGCGGTCAGCGTGGTGCCCATGCCCTGCCGTTCCGGATCCTCGCTGACCGCCTGGCGGATCCGCACGGTGGCCAGCTCGATGCCGCTCTGCAGCGCCGCGACCAGAGCGTCCTCGGGGGTCTGGACGTCCAGGGGGGCGATCGCGTCGATGGCGATCCGGCTGGCCAGGTCGCCGGCCGCCATCCCGCCCATGCCGTCGGCGACGGCGACGAGCCAGGCACCGGCGTGCAGGGCGTCCTGGTTTCCGCTGCGGATCAGCCCACGGTCGCTCGCCCCGACGGAACGAAGCTTCAGGGTCATGGGAGGCAGCCTGCCAGGCGGAGGCCGCTGTTGTCTCTAGGAGATCAGGACGACGGGGCGTGGCGCGGCGAATCTCACTGTCCTTCACGTCCGGCGGCCCGCCGGAAGGTCATCCAGCCGGATCGATTGACACCGGAGGAATGCGCTGGAAACATCGAGCCGACACTGGGAGCGCTCCCAGTCATCGCTCTCCCCCGCCCGGAAGGAATCCCCGTGATCCCAATCCGACGCCGCCGGCTCGCGCTGCTGGCGGCGACCGCCCTGGCCCTCACCGGCGCCGGTGCCGGCGTGGCCCACGCCGAGGTCCCGCCGGACGCACCCGAACAGCTGCGCAACGGCGACTTCAGCGCCGGTGTCGCCCCCTGGTTCTCCTACGGCACCGGCGCGCTGGACGCGGCCGACGGCCGGCTCTGCACCACCGTCGCCGGCGGGTCGGCCAATCCCTGGGACGCCGGCATCGGTCACGACGGGGTCCGGCTCAACGCCGGCGCGGAGTACCGGCTGGGCTTCGACATCTCCGCCACCCCCGGCGCCGCCGTCAAGGCCGTCCTCCAGCTCGGCAGCGCCCCCTACACCACCTACGCGGCCGTGGACGCGACCGTCGGCCCCGAGACCGTCCGGGTCGAGCAGACCTTCACGGTGCCCGACGACAACCCCAGCGCTCAATTGATCTTCCAGGTCGGCGGGTCCGCCGCCCAGCAGCGGATCTGCCTGGACGACGTATCGCTGCGCGGCGGCGAGGCGGCCCCGCCGTACCAGCCGGACACGGGGCCCCGGGTCCGGGTCAACCAGGTCGGCTACCTGCCCGGCGGGCCGAAGAACGCCACCGTGGTGACCGAGGCGACCGACCCGCTGCACTGGGAGCTGCGGTCGGCCGCCGGCGCGGTGGTGGCCGGCGGCGAGAGCACCCCGCGCGGCATCGACGCCGCCTCCGGGCAGCACACGCAGACCATCGACTTCTCGGCCTACCGCACGCCGGGCACCGGCTACACGCTGGTCGCCGACGGCGAGACCAGCCATCCGTTCGACATCTCCGGCGCCGTCTACGACCGGCTGCGCGCCGACTCGCTCCAGTTCTTCTACGCCCAGCGCAGCGGCACCCCCATCGACGGCGACCTGATCGGCGCCGAGTACGCCCGCCCGGCCGGGCACGTCGGCGTCACGCCCAACCGGGGCGACACCGAGGTGCCCTGCCAGCCCGGCGTCTGCGACTACTCCCTCGACGTGCGCGGCGGCTGGTACGACGCCGGCGACCACGGCAAGTACGTGGTCAACGGCGGCATCGCCACCTACCAGCTGCTGAACACCTTCGAGCGGACGAAGACCGCGGAGACCGCCGACGGCGGCGCGGCGCTCGGCGACGCCACCTTGCGGGTGCCCGAGCGCGGCAACGGGGTCCCCGACGTGCTCGACGAGGCCCGCTGGGAGCTCGAGTTCCTGCTCCGCATGCAGGTGCCGGCCGGCCGGCCGCTCGCCGGGATGGCCCACCACAAGATCCACGACCGGAACTGGACCGGCCTGCCGCTGGCCCCGCACGACGACCCGCAGCCGCGCGAGCTGCACCCGCCGTCCACCGCGGCCACCCTCAACCTGGCCGCCGTGGCCGCCCAGTGCGCCCGCCTGTTCGCCCCCTACGACGCCGCCTTCGCCGCGCGCTGCGGCACCGCCGCGACGACCGCGTACGCGGCCGCCGAGGCGCACCCGGCGATCTACGCCAGCGCGGCCGACGGCACCGGCGGCGGAGCGTACGAGGACGGCAACGTCACCGACGAGTTCTACTGGGCGGCGGTGGAGCTCTACCTGACCACCGGGAAGAAGGGCTACCTGGACGATCTGACCGCCTCGCCGCACCACACCGGCGACGTCTTCGCCCCCGGCGGGGCCTTCGGCTGGCAGAGCGTGGCTGCACTCGGCCGCCTCGACCTGGCCACCGTGCCGAACGGCCTGCCGGCCGCCGAGCAGGCCCGGATCCGGGCCTCGGTCACCGGCGCCGCCGACCGGTACCTGGCCGCACTGCGCGCCCAGGCGTACGGCCTGCCGCTGCCCGGTGACGCCGGCAACTACGTGTGGGGCAGCAACAGCAACGTGGTCAACAACGCGATCGTGCTGGCCACCGCCTTCGACCTGAGCCGGGACGCCACGTACCGGGACGGGGCCGTGCAGGCGATGGACTACCTGCTGGGGCGCAACGCGCTCAACATGTCGTACGTGACCGGCTGGGGCGAGCAGCACGCCCGCAACCAGCACAGCCGCATCTTCGCCCACCAGCTCGACCCCGGCCTGCCGAACCCGCCGGCCGGTTCGCTGGCCGGCGGGCCGAACGCCGCCCTGCAGGACCCGTACGCCGCGCAGCTGCTCGCCGGCTGCAAGCCGATGTTCTGCTACGTCGACGACATCAACTCGTACGCGACCAACGAGGTGGCGATCAACTGGAACTCGGCGCTGGCCTGGCTCGCCTCGTTCCTCGCCGACCAGGGCGACGCCGGTGCGGTGCCCGCCCACGGCTGCGCCGCCACGTACCGGGTGCACGGCGCCTGGTCGGACGGCTTCAACACGCAGGTCACCGTCCGCAACACCGGCACGAGCGCGGTGAGCGGCTGGACCGTCCGGTACGCCTTCACCGGTGACCAGCAGGTCGAGCAGGCGTGGACGGCCCAGGTCGCCCAGTCCGGGGCCACGGTGACGGCCCGGAACCTGCCGTACAACGCGAAGATCCCGCCGGGCGGCAGCGTGACCTTCGGCCTGATCGCCGAGGCCGGCACCCTCGCCAACCCCGCTCCCCGCCTGATCACCCTCAACGGCGCCGCCTGCACCCTGTCCTGACCGCCACCTCGCCGGTCGAGATCCGCCCACGTTCACGGAAAGAGTGGCCTCCCGGCTCCGGAAGGCCACTCTTTTCCGGGGGAAAGCGTGCCCGGCCACCGTGGCGGGGCCGGTCAGAGCGGGCGACGCATCGCCACCCGGTCGGCGGGGTCGAGTCCGAGTGCCGCCTCGGCGGTCAGCACCTCGGTGAGGCCGGGGCCGAGCTGCGCCGGTGACAGCGCGACGAACCCGCACCGGGCGTAGTACGGCGCGTTCCACGGCACGCTGCGGAAGGTGGTCAGGGTCAGCGCCGGCAGGCCCCGCTCTGCCGCCCACCCGGCCACGTGGTCGAGCAGCCGCCGGCCGACGCCCCGGCGGGCGTGCGCGGGATGGACGCTGAGCTGTTGGACGTGGGCGCAGTCGTCGACCAGGTGCGCCACGGCGAAGGCGATCGGCCGGTCGTCGGCGTCGGCCGCCACCCAGACCCGGCCGGCCCGCCGGCCTTCGTCGAGCACGTCCAGGCCGAGCGGTGGCGCGTCGGCGACGTCGACCATGCCGATCTCCCGGAACGGCGCGCCGGAGGCCGCCTCGATGCGTTGCAGGTCGGCGAGTTCGTCCGCCCGGGCCGTTCTGATCCGCTCCACGGTCCCGACCCCACCAGGGCGATGCTGGTGCCGCCAGTCAATTTCCGCGGCCGGGCCGGGCACCGTGGGGCGGCCCGGTGGGGCGTCCGCGCCCGCTGCGGGAGGAACGGACGCCCCAGGCGTACGGGTCGTGCTCAGGCGGGCAGGCCGCCCACCTGGGTGTTGATCCAGGAGCGGATCGACGGCAGGTCGCCGTAGATGGACGGGCCGGTGGCGCAGGTGGAGTTGTTGTTGCCGGCCCGGCTGGTCGCGCCGATCAGGTTCCACACCCCGTTGATCTGCCGCACCTGCGGGCCGCCGGAGTCGCCGTAGCAGGCGCCGGAGTTGCCGTTGGTGTTGTTGGTGCAGATCTCGTACGTCCCGTTGATGCCGATGCACCGGCTGTCCGAGACGATCGAGGTGTCGAGTTCGTTGGCGACCGCCGGCGCGGAGCCGCAACCCCGCTGCGGGCAGGTCTGGCCCCAGCCGATGATCCGGGTGGCCGTGCCGACCGCGCCGGAGGTGGTCGGGATCGGGGCCGGGGCGTAGCTGACCGAGCTGGCCAGTTGCAGCAGCTTGACGTCGATGGAGGGGTGGCTGACCGCCCGGGTCACCCGGACCACGGTCCCCCCGCTGGTGCGGTTGACGCTGCCCACCCGCACCGACGTCGGCGTGGAGCAGTGCCGGGCGGTGACCGCCCAGTTCGCCTTGATCAGCGTGCCGGTGCAACCCGAGACGTAGACCATCCACGGGTAGTTCTCGCTGGCCGGACGGCCGCCGACCACGAACGGCCCGGCGTCGTCGGCCCCGGACCAGGTGTAGCTGACGCCGGCGGCGGGGGCGGCGAGCGTGCCGCCGAACAGCGAGTTCACCCGGGACGCCTCGGCGGCGCTCGGGTACGCGTTCTTGCAGGACACCGGCGCGCTGCTGCCGGACATCAGGTCGGAGCAGAGCCCGGTGCGCCGGTCCGGCAGACCGAGGATGTGGCCGATCTCGTGGCTGGCGATCCGGGTCCGGTCGTAGCCCTGGTTCACCGCCTGCCGTCCCATCCAGACCCGGCCGGAGCCGAGCCCGGTCGGCTGTGCCCGGGGCCAGCCGTCGTCGACGTAGATGGTGATGTTGCCGGGCGTGCGGGGCGCGAGCCGGACGGTGCTCACCGAGCTGTTCCAGATCGTCGCGGCCTGGTCGAAGTTGGTGCGGAACTCGCCGGCCCGGCTGGCGTCGTAGTAGACGGTCCGGACGGCGGCGGAGGCCGCCGTCGCCTCGACCGCCGTCAGGCCGAGCGTCGCCAGCACCATCGCGAGCAGGGCGCCCGCGGTACGCGAGAAGCTGAGTCGTCGGAACATCCGACCTCCCATCAATAGATGCCTGTTGATGCTAGACGTATCGATGACAGTCGGTGTGATACCGAAATCGTCATATGGTGGCCATGAATGTGACGGGCGTCGCCCGCGCCGGGGCACCGCCGGCGACGGCCGGGCCCCTACGGTCGAGGGCGATGGATGTCCGCCCGCGCTGGTCCCCGCTGCCCCCACCGGGCCGGCTGCGGACGCTGGCCCTGGCCACCCTCGCCAACACGGTCGGCTCGGGGCTCTGGCTCGCCGGCGCGCCGCTCTACCTGACCCGGGACGTCGGGCTGCATCCCGCGGCGGTCGGGCTGGGGCTCACCCTGGCCGGGTTGCTGGGGCTGACCGCCGCCGTACCGCTCGGCGGCCTGGCCGACCGCCGCGACCCGCGTACGCTGCGGGCCCTGCTGCAACTGCTCCAGGCCGGGGTCGCCGGGGCGTACCTGCTGGTCGGCTCGTTCCCCGCGTTCCTGGTGGTGGCGGTGCTGGACGCGCTGCTCACCTCCGGCAACCTGGCGGTACGCGCCGCCCTGGTCGCCGCCGTCGGCGGACCCGAGGGGCGGGTGCACGCCTTCGCCACCCTGCGCGCGGTGGCGAACCTCGGCATCGCGCTCGGCGCCGGGCTGGCCGCGTTCGCGCTCGCGGCCGACACGCACCTGGCGTACCAGGTGCTGGTGGTCGGCAACGCGGTCACCTATCTGGTGTCGGCGGCGCTGCTGATGCGGCTGCCCGGCCAGTCGCCCCCGGCCGTCCCGGCGCGGCCGGTGCCGACGGCGCGGGTGCTGCGGGACCGGCCGTTCCTGGCCGTCAGCGCGGCGTCGGCGGTGCTGGTGCTGCACGCGACGGTGCTCACCCTGATCGTGCCGTTGTGGGCGGTGAACCGGACCGGGGCGCCACCGGCCGTGGTGTCGGCGGTGCTGCTGGTCAACACGTCGCTCACGGTGCTGCTGGCGGTGCGGCTCGCCCGGGGCGCGGACACCGCCGTCCCGGCCGCCGCCGCGATGCGCCGGGCCGGCCTGGTGCTGGCGGTGGCGATGCTGCTGTACGCGGCCACCACCGGCATGCCGGCCGGGCCGGCGATCGGTCTGCTGCTGCTCGCCACCGCCGTCTACACCGTCGGCGACCTGTGGCACGGCGCCGCCGGCGCGGGGCTCGCCTACGGCCTGGCCGCGCGGGAGGCGATCGGGGCGTACCAGGGGGTGGACGGGATGCTCGCCGGTCTCGCCCGGGCCGTCGGACCGGCGCTGCTGACCTGGGCGGTCCTCGACGGCGGGGTCGCCGGGTGGTGCGCGCTGGCCCTGCTCTTCGCGCTCGTCGGGCTTCTCGTCCCGGCGCTGACCCGGCGGGCCCTCGCCGTCGGTGCGGGGCCGGCGGCGGACGACGGGCCCGCACCGGCGTCCGGCGCCGCGGCGCGACGGCGAGCACGCGCCGACCGCCGCTGATCCGGCAGCACGGCAGCGGTCAGCCGACCTCCTCGTCGACGAAGCACCAGCGCCAGGTCTCCCCCGGCTGGATCGAGCGCATCACCGGGTGCCCGCTGGACTCGAAGTGCTTCGTCGCGTGCTGGTACGGCGAGGAGTCGCAGCAGCCGACGTGCCCGCAGCTCAGGCAGGCGCGCAGGTGCACCCAGTAGTCGTTGCCGACCGCGACGCAGTCCGGGCAGACGTCCTCGGCCTGCGCCTCGGCGTCGCCCGCCTCGGTCAGATGCTGGCAGCTCACTCGTCGGCCTCCCGGGTCAGCAAAGACTCCTCCAGGTCCAGGTCACGGTACGCCCGCACCAGCACCTCCTCCGGTATCCGGCCGGAGTCACGCGCGGCCCGGTACACCTCCCGCTCGGCGTCGATCATCTCCTGCCGCAGCCGGCCGTACGCCTGGGACGGGGTTTCCCGGCCCTCGCCGCCCAGCCGCTCCCAGGCCAGGTTGGTCCGCGCCTGCAGCAGCTCGCGCAGCCGCTCCACCACCGACGGCGGCGCGCCGGGCGCCAGCTCGTCCAGCCGGTCCCGGGCCGCCTTGCTGGCCTGCTGCTGCACCGCCGCGGCGGAGAGCGCGTCCTGCACCGGGTCGTCCGGCGGCAGCTTGAGCCGGCGGGCCACCAGCGGCAGGGTGGCGCCCTGCACCACCAGGGTCACCACGATCACCGCGAAGGCCAGCCAGATGAACAGCTCCCGCTGGTAGGGCCGGCCCCCGGCCAGGGTCAGCGGCAGGGCCAGCGCGGCGGCGAGCGTCACCACGCCGCGCATCCCGGCCCAGCCGATGATGATCGGCACCCGCGCCGGTGGGGCCGGGTCCCGGCGGCGCACCCGGGGCACCAGCCGGGCCAGGTAGGTGGCGGGGAAGAGCCAGACGAACCGGGACAGGAAGACGGCGAGCAGCACCGCGAGGGTGATGGCGGCCAGCCGGCCGACCGGTTCGTCGAGGTCGCGGACCACGTCCCGGAGCTGGAGGCCGACCAGCAGGAAGACCAGCCCCTCCAGCAGGAACCGGGCCAGCCGCCAGAACGCGCCCACCTGCAGCCGGGAGGCCGCCGACATCAGCAGCGGCATCTTGTGGCCGATGCCGAGCCCGGTCACCACGACCGCGACCACCCCGGAGGCGTGGATCTCCTCGGCGGCGAAGACCACCGCGAACGGCACGATCAGCGACAGCGCGTTGTCCAGCAGCGCGTCACCGGTCCGCTTGTGCAGATAGCCGAAGACGACCACGCCGAGCAGGCCGACCAGGACGCCGCCGCCGGTGGAGCGCAGCACCTCCCAGGCCACCTCCCCGAACTCCACCCGGCCGCCGCTCACCGTCGCGGCGATGATCGAGACACGGAGCAGCACCAGCGCGGTGGCGTCGTTGACCAGGCTCTCCCCCTCCAGGATGGTCACGATCCGGCGGGGAAGCCCGACCCGCCGGGCCACCGCGGTGGCGGCCACCGCGTCGGGCGGCGCCACCACCGCGCCGAGCGCCAGGCAGATCGCGTACGGCAGGCCGGGCATGAGCAGGTACACGACGGTGCCCACCACGAACGCGGTGAACAGCACCAGTCCCACCGCCAGCAGCAGGATCGGCCGCAGGTTGAGCCGGAACGCCGGCACCGACGTCTCCAGGGCCGCGACGTAGAGCAGCGGCGGCAGGATGCCGACCAGGACCAGGTCCGGGTCGAGGCGTACCTGCGGGAAGCCGGGCAGATAGGACAGCGCGAGGCCGAGCACGACCAGCAGGATCGGCGCGAGCAGCCCCAGCCGCCGGGCCAGCGCCGCGCCGAACGTCGCGATCGCGAGGAAGACCACGACCTCGAACAGAGCCTCCATGGGGTACGAGCCTAGGCGGCCCGCGGCCTCCCGGGATCAGGCGGTGGTCCGCAACTTCGGCAGCACCTGCGCGCCGAACGTGTCGATGAACGCCCGCTGCTCCTGCCCGACGTGGTGCAGGGCGATCTGGTCGAAGCCGAGTTCGGCGTACTCCTCCAGCCAGCCGACGTGCCGGCCGGTGTCGGCCGAGATGTTGACGACCTCGGCGACCTTCTCCATCGGCACCTGCTCGGAGACCACGTCGAAGTGCTCGGGGGTGTCCAGGTCCCAGCAGACCGGCGGGGCGAAGATGTTGCTGCGCCACTGCTCGTACGCGATCGCCTCGGCCTCGGCCTGCTCGGGCGCCCAGCTGACGTGCACCTGCAGGTGCAGCGGACCGCGCCCGCCGGCGTCCCGGTACGCGTCGATCATCTCCCGCAGGTGCGCGGTGGGGGCGTTGACGGTGATCAGGCCGTCGGCCCACTCGGCGCACCAGCGGGCGGTGGCGACGCTGACCGCCGCGCCGATCAGGGCCGGCGGCTGCTCCGGACGGGTCCAGAGCCGGGCCCGGTCGACCCGGACCAGGCCGTCGTGGCTGACCTCCTCGCCGGCCAGCAGCGCCCGGATGACGTCGACGCACTCGCGCAGCCGGGCCGACCGCACGTCCTTGCGCGGCCAGCCGTCGCCGGTGATGTGCTCGTTGCTCGCCTCGCCGGTGCCGAGCGCGGCCCAGAACCGGCCCGGGTACATCGCCCCGAGGGTGCCGATGGCCTGCGCGATGATCGCCGGGTGGTAGCGCTGGCCGGGCGCGTTGACCACGCCGAAGGGCAGGTCGGTGGCCTGGAGGGCGGCACCCAGCCAGGACCAGGCGAAGCCGGACTGGCCCTGCCGGGTGCTCCACGGCGAGAAGTGGTCCGAGGACATGGCGGCGTCGAAGCCGGCCCGCTCGGCGTGGATCACCGCCTCCAGCAGCCGGCTCGGGTGGATCTGCTCGTGGGAGGCGTGGAAGCCGAACACCGTCATGGGTCCTTCCCTACCCATGCCGGTCTCCGGCCAAAAGCGGTGCTACTCGGCGTGCGCGCCGGCGCCGGCGGACGCTGCGCCCTCCCCCACCCAGACGGTCTTGGTGTTGCAGAACTCGCGCATGCCGACGGCGGACAGTTCCCGGCCGTAGCCGGAGTTCTTCACCCCGCCGAACGGCAGCTCCGGGAAGGAGGTGGTCATGCCGTTGAGGAAGACGCTGCCGGCGTCCAGGTCGGTGGCGAAGCGCTCCTGCTCCTGCGGGTCGGTGGTCCAGGCGTTCGAGCCGAGGCCGAAGGAGGTGCCGTTGGCGACCTCGATCGCCTCCTCGTACGACGACACCCGGTAGAGGCCGGCGACCGGCCCGAAGACCTCCTCCGCCCACATCCGCATCTGCGGGTTCAGGTCGGTGACCACGGTCGGCGGATAGAACCAGCCGTCGCCGGCCGGCTTCTCGCCGCCGCAGAGCACGGTGGCGCCGTGCTCGACCGCGTCCTGCACCTGGGCGTGGATCTCGTCCCGGCCGCGCTCGCTGGCCAGCGGCCCCACGTCGGTGTCGGCGTCCATCGGGTCGCCGACCCGCAGCGCCGCCATGTTGGCGGCGAACTTCTCGGCGAAGGCGTCGAAGACGTCGGTGTGCACGATGAACCGCTTGGCGGCGATGCAGGACTGGCCGTTGTTCTGGCAGCGGGCGGTGGTGGCGACCTCGGCCGCGCGGTCCAGGTCGGCGGAGGGCATCACCACGAACGGGTCGCTGCCGCCCAGCTCCAGCACCGTCTTCTTCAGCTCCCGCCCGGCGATCTGGCCGATCGAGCGGCCCGCCCCCTCGCTGCCGGTCAGCGTGGCGGCGCGTACCCGCGGGTCGCTGAGGATCCGGTCCACGGCCTCCGAGCCGACCAGCAGGGTGGTGAACGCGCCTTCGGGGAACCCGGCGCGGCGGAACAAATCCTCCAGGTAGAGGGCGGTCTGCGGCACGTTGGAGGCGTGCTTGAGCAGGCCGGTGTTGCCGGCCATCAGCGCCGGCGCGGCGAAGCGCATCACCTGCCAGAGCGGGAAGTTCCACGGCATCACCGCCAGCACCGGTCCGATCGGCTGGTACCGCACGAACGCGCGCTTCGCCTTGACGGCGCCGGCGTCGGCGGGCTCGTCGGCGAGCATCCGCTCGGCGTTGGCCGCGTAGAACCGGCAGGCGCTGGCGCTCTTGGTCACCTCGGCCTTCGCCGCCGCGTACGTCTTGCCCATCTCGGTGGTCATCATCCGGGCGGTGGCGTCCCGTTCCGCGTCGAGCAGGTCGGCCGCCGCGTTCATCCACTCCGCCCGCTGGGCGACCGTGGTGCCGTGCAGGTCCCGGAACGCCACGTCGGCCCGGTCGATCGCGGCGTCGAGCTGCTCGTCCGACATCGGGTCGTACGACTTGAGCACCTGGCCGGTGGCGGGATTGGTGGTGGCGATCGGCATCTCTGGAACTCCTGTCACTCGAAGAGTGAGTGCCGCACGCCCGGCTCCTCGCGGCGGCGCGCGGCCCGGCGGCGCTGGATGACGAACAGGTCGACCACGGC
>NZ_JBPQTL010000117.1:0-15649 GCF_051386295.1 Micromonospora sp. URMC 105
AAGAACAACCACACACCATCCGAAAGCTCTACACCGTAGAACCCCCGTCCGGGGCATTTACGCTCTGTCGTGACCGCCGCTCTCGCGCCGGGCACTTTTACTACGTTACCTCACCGTCTTCCCCGTGTCAACCGGTGTGTCCCGGTGTGTCACGCTTCGTACGGGTTGGTGCCCGCGATCGGGCACAGCGATCACCCACTGCGTCTGATCATCGGATTCGGCAGGCCGGCCGCTGCGGTTTCCCGCACGCTCGCCCGGTGCCCTGCCGGTCGTCAACCTTACCCGGTCGGCTCCGCCTCACCAAATCCGCCTCGCGGCAAATCCGGGGCACCGCCCGGTCCTGCCGGCCTGCTCTCACAAGCCTTCAGGAGCCCGGTCCAGGCTCGTACCGGATGACAACCCGGCCGATCCCCGAACCATTCCCGCGCTCCGGCCTTTCAGGCTTTCGCCTGTTTCGTCCGTTCCGCGCTGGCAGAGAGAAAGTTACGCGTCCGTGGGTTTGATCGTCAAATCCAGGGGGTAGCGTCCCCCGTCACACTATCTCCGACGGCCTATCTCCGCAGGTCATTGGCGCTTCCCGCCGCTGACCGGGGCTTCCCCGGAGGGGCGAAGGTCCCGCCGACGGGGGTAGCAACGCACTGGGCGAGCCGGGGATTCCGGGGCGACGCTGTGGACATGACAGTTCTGGTGACCGGAGCGACCGGCCGGGCCGGTCGGCACGTCGCCCGGATGCTGCACGACAGTGGCCACCGGGTACGCGCCGCGGTCTCGGACCGGGCGGCGACCGGGCCGTGGGACGAGAAGGTCGCCTTCTCCTTCACCGACCCGGGCACCTGGGACGCCGCGTTCGCCGGCGTGGACCGGATGTTCCTGATGCGGCCGCCGCAGATCGGCAACGTCAGACGCGACATGCTTCCCGCCCTGGAGCGGGCCCGGCAGCTCGGCGTACGACGGATGGTCCTGCTCTCCCTCCAAGGGGCGGAGAAGAACCCGGTGGTCCCGCACCACGCGCTGGAGAAGTGGCTGCGCGCGTCGGGGCTGGAGTGGACGTTCGTCCGGGCCGCCTTCTTCATGCAGAACCTCTCCACTACGCACGCGGCCGACATCCGGGACCGCGACGAGATCGTGCTCCCGGCGGGACGTGGCCGGACGGCCTTCGTCGACGTACGGGACGTCGCGGCGGTGGCCGCGCTCGCGCTGGCCGAGGAGGGGCACGCCGGGCGGGCGTACACGCCCACCGGGTCGCGGGCGCTCAGCTACGCCGAGGCGGCCGAGACGCTCAGCGCCGAGCTGGGCCGCCCCATCCGCTACGTCACGGCGGGGCCGGTGCGGTACTGGCGAAGCGCACGCCGGCAGGGCATGCCGGCAGCGATGACTATGGTGACCCTGGCGCTCTACACGACCTGCCGGCTGGGGCTGGCGGCCGGACTCACCACCGACGTGCCGGACCTGCTCGGTCGCCCGCCGATCGACTTCGCCCGGTTCGCCCACGACGAGCGTGCCGCCTGGGTGCCCTCCGCCGTCCCGCGGAGCTGACCGCTCGCCGGTGGGAACGACGATCGGCGAAAGGGTGGTCAGGCGGCCCGGCGGCGGGCGGCGCGCCAGCCGCGTACGCCGAGCACCCCGACGGCGGTGCCGATCACCAGCGAGGTGGCGATCAGCAGGGCGTGCACCCAGAGGAAGCCGGTCGGAGCGCCGTCGCCCACCGTGCCGGTCGACCAGGCGCGGGGGTCGTTCCAGATGGCGACCGCGAACCTGGGCCAGATCACCCAGCTCCACACCCCGACCGCGACGAGGAAGACCGACCAGCCGCGCGACAGCACCATGGCTGGGAAGTATGCCAGCGGGTGGCGCCCGCTCGACCGGTACCCGCAGCTCAGCCGCCCGGAGGCAGGCGGAGAGGGGAAGGGTGCCCGCGACGACGCGGAATCCGTTTCCCGGGCGCGCGGGTGGGGCACTTCCTCGGGGGACGACGACGAATCGGAGGTGTGCCGATGCAGCCGTTCAACCCGTGGAGCTGGCGCGACCCGGCGGCACTCGCCGGCGGGTACGACCGGACGGACCCGCCCGAGGAGTCCCGGCGGCGCCCGGAGCACGACGGCCCGGACGCCCCCGGCCCGGGCACCCCGGTGGACCTGGTGGGCTACCGGGTGGAGGCCACCGACGGCCGGATCGGCGCGATCGACGAGGCGAGCGACGACGCCGACGCCCGGTACCTGGTGGTGGACACCGGACCGTGGATCTTCGGTCGCAAGGTGCTGTTGCCGGTGGGCACCGTGGCCCGGGTCGACCACCTGGCGCGGGTGGTGCACGTCGACCGCACCCGGGAGCAGGTCAAGGGGTCGCCGGCCTTCGATCCGGAGGCCTTCGGCGAGCCGGACTACCGGCACCAGGTGGGCAGCTACTACGAGGAGAGCTACCGCAGCGGCTGACCACGCCGGCCGGATCCCCGGCCCGCCCCTGTGCGGTTACCGTGGACCCATGGTCCGGCCGGTCATCCTCGCGCCGGAGGCCGTCGACGGTCTCCCGCGTGACCTCGTGCCGTCCTTTCCGACCGACCCCGGCGACGGCCGGGAGCGGATCCTCGACGTGCTTCGTGCCGGTGGGTTGCGGTTCCGCGCCGGCGCGCGATGGCGGTTCGTGCTCTGACGAGCAGACCCCACCGACCCCGGCGATCACGCCCCGGGTCGATCGCGCGCGTGTGCGCGTCCGTCAATCCTCGGCACGAAAGGCGTACCACCATGTCCGTTCCACGGATGCTCACCGGGGACCGCCCCACCGGGCGGCTGCACCTCGGTCACTACGTCGGCAGCATCGCCAACCGGGTGGCGCTGCACCGGCGGCACGAGAGCTACTTCATCATCGCCGACCTGCACATGCTGACCACCCGCCACCGCCGCGAGGACATCGCCCAGGTGTCCCGCAACGCCCGGGAGATGGTCACCGACGTCCTGGCCTGCGGGGTCGACCCGGCCCGGGCGACCTTCTACCTCCAGTCCGCCATCCCCGAGGTGGGCGACCTGAACACGCTGTTCCAGAACCTGGTCACCGTGCCGCGCCTGGAACGGGTGCCCTCGGTGCGGGAGATGGCCCGGGACGCCGGCCGCACGGAGATCCCGTACGGGCTTCTCGGCTATCCCGTCCTCCAGGCCGCCGACATCCTCTGCGTCAAGGCGCAGGTGGTGCCGGTCGGCAGGGACAACGCGGCGCACGTCGAGGTGACCCGCGAGATCGCCCGCCGCTTCAACCACCTGTACGGGGAGGTCTTCCCGGTGCCGCAGATGATCGCCTCGGACACGCCCACGCTGGTCGGCACGGACGGCCAGGGGAAGATGAGCAAGAGCAGGGGAAACGCCATCGCGCTCGCCGACGACGCGGCCACCGTGCGCCGCAAGGTGCTGGCGATGTACACCGACCCGAACCGGGTCCGCGCCGACGTGCCGGGCACCGTCGAGGGCAACCCGGTCTTCGCGTACCACGACGTGTTCAACCCGGACCGGGCCGCGGTGGCGGAGCTCAAGTCCCGCTACCGGGCCGGCCGGGTCGGTGACGTCGAGGTCAAGGAGGCCCTGGCGGTGGCGCTGAACCGGTTCCTCGACCCGATCCGGGAGCGGCGCGCCCGGATCGAGGCCGACGCCGGCCTGGTCGACCAGCTGATCGTGGACGGCACCGAGCGGACCCGTGAGCAGGTCCGCCGGACCGTGGTCGAGGTCCGTCGGGCGATGGGGCTGACCGGGGCGTACCAGCAGGTGCGGCGCCGGGCCGAACGCACCCGCAAGGCCGCCACCCCTGGCTGACGGGCCGACGGGCCGGCCGGCAACAGGGTGTACGCGTAGCCGGCCGGCCCGCTAGGCTCCCCGACATGACCAGCGCGCCTGCCCACACCACCGGAGCGTCCTACGACGTCCAGGTCGGTGCGGAGCGACGCCGGCGATCCGTCGCCCGCCCGCGCTGACCTTCTTCCCTGCGACCGGCGGATCGAGCCGCCGGTCATCGCCGATCGTCCTCGGTCCGCCCGCACTCTCCCGTGTCCAGATCCGCGTGACCGCGCGGATCCGAGCGAGATCGGCGTACCCATGGATCTTGAAAGGCTGCTCACCGACCGGCTGGCGCCGGCGTTCGCGACCGTGGCCGGCGGCCCGGTCGACCCCCTGGTACGGCGCTCGCCGCGCGCGGACTTCCAGTCCGACGCGGCCCTGGCGCTGGCCCGGCGGCTGGGACGGCCGCCGCGCGACATCGCCGCGGCGGTGCTGGACCACGCGGAACTGGACGACGTCTGCGCCGCCGCGGAGGTCTCCGGGCCGGGCTTCCTCAACCTGACCGTGGCCGACCGGACGCTGGCCGCGCTGGTCTCCGGGCTGGCCGGCGACGATCGGCTCGGCGTGCCGACGGCGCCCGCGCCGGAGACCGTGGTGGTCGACTACTCGGCGCCGAACGTCGCCAAGGAGATGCACGTGGGGCACCTGCGCTCCACGGTGATCGGCGACGCGGCGGTCCGGCTGCTCGACTGGCTCGGGCACCGGGTGGTGCGGGTCAACCACCTGGGGGACTGGGGCACCCCGTTCGGGATGCTCATCGAGCACCTGATCGACCTGGGCGAGGCGGAGGCGGCACAGGAGCTGTCGATGGGCGACCTCGACTCCTTCTACAAGGCGGCCCGGGTGAAGTTCGACGCCGACCAGACGTTCCAGGAGCGGTCGCGGCAGCGGGTGGTCGCCCTGCAGGGCGGCGACGAACGGACGCGGCGGCTGTGGCGGCTGCTGGTGGAGCAGTCCGAGCGGTACTTCCTCACCGTGTACGCGCTGCTCGACGTGACGCTCACTCGGAACGACTTCCGGGGCGAGAGCGCCTACAACGACCGGCTGGGCGGGGTCGTCGACGAGCTGGACCGGCTGGGGCTGCTGCGCGCCAGCGACGGCGCGGACTGCGTCTTCCCGCCCGGGTTCACCGGCCGGGACGGCGAGCCGTTGCCGCTGATCGTGCGCAAGGGCGACGGCGGCTACGGCTACCCGGCCACCGACCTGGCGGCGCTGCGGCACCGGACCGACGACCTGGGCGCCACCCGGCTGCTCTACGTGGTCGGCCTGCCGCAGCGGCAGCACTTCGCCATGGTCTTCGCCGCCGCCGAGGCCGCCGGCTGGCTACGGCCGCCGACCCGGGCCGTGCACCTCGGCTTCGGTTCCATCCTCGGCACCGACGGGCGGATGCTGCGCAGCCGGGCCGGCGGCTCCGTGAAGCTGGTCGGGCTGCTGGAGGAGGCCGTCGCCCGGGCCACCGAGCTGGCCCGGGCCAAGAACCCCGAGCTGGACGCCGAGTCCGCCGCCGAGATCGGCCGGGCCGTCGGCATCGGCGCGATCAAGTACGCCGACCTGGCCACCGACCGCGGCCGCGACTACGTGCTGGACTGGGAGCGGATGCTCTCCCTGGACGGCAACACCGCGCCCTACCTCCAGTACGCCTACTCGCGGATCCGATCGGTGTTCCGGCGGGCCGGGACGGACGCGCGGCCGGAGGCGGAGATCCTGCTCGCCGAACCGGCGGAGCGGGCGCTGGCGTTCGAACTGCTCGGCTTCGCCGGGGTGGTCGCCGAGGTGGAGCGGACCCTGGAGTTCCACCACCTCGCCGGCTACCTGCACCGGCTGGCCAGCACCTTCAGCGCGTTCTACGAGCGCTGCCCGGTGCTGCGGGCCTCGGGTGAACTGCGGGAGAGCCGCCTGGTGCTCGCCGACCTCACCGCCCGGACCCTGCGGCAGGGGCTGCACCTGCTCGGCATCCGGACCGTCGAGCGGATGTGACGCGGGTGAAACCAGCGCACCTTAATCGTTTCTCACCAACGTCTGATTAATCGTGCAAAGGCACGGCAACAATCGCAACAAATTGCACCGCGCGCCCTGTCCTTCATGGACTTACGGCCCATGGATCGGGTGTGCCGGCCGATGTAGGAATGGAGCGACAAGGAACGCCGACGAGCCCCCGCCAAAGAATCGGGGGCTCGATCCCGGCGTCGGCACCCCCGGCCCCGGATCCGTCGCGCGTTCCGCCATTCCCACAAGGAAAGGGGTTCCGTCATGCCTGCCATGCTCCGCACCATCGGTCGGCTCGTCACGGCGTTCGTGCTGCTCACCGGGGTTTCCGCCGCGACGCTCGCGGCCGCCGCACCGGCCCGGGCCGGCTGGAACGACGCCCACCAGGTGACCGTCACCCGCACCGGCGGATTCGCCGGGGTGAACGAACGGTACGACGTTTCCACCGGCACGGTGCACGTCTACACCGCGAATTTGCTGGCTACTGCCGGGACCCGCGAATTCCGTCGCCTCTGCCCGGCGTACCCGGCGGGGAACGGCGCCGACCGCTTCCACTACACGGTCACCGTGACCTACCGCAACGGAGTCACGAAGAAGGTGTCCACCGAGGACGGCGCGGACGCCCCCGAAGTGCTCTGGCAGGTGATCGACATGACCATGCAGATCAGTCGGGACCTCGCGCCGATCAGCTGACTCCGGCGCTGCGCCGACCGGCCCCTGGCACGCGGGCCGGTCGGCGTCACCCGCTCATCGGAGCGAGCCTCCGGCTCACCCTGCGGGCCGGAAGACGGCGCGTACGCAGCCGTCGGTTCTGTTCTTGAACATGTCGTAGCCGCGTGGGGCCTCGTCGAGCGGCATCGTGTGGGTGGCGAGGTGTTCGGTGACCAGCTCGCCGCGCGCCATGCGTTGCAGGAGCATCGGGATGTAGCGGTGCCCGTGCTGCTGTGCGCCGCGCAGGGTGAGGCCCTTGTTCATCACGGCGCCGAGCGGGAACTCGTCCACGAGGCCGGCGAACATCCCGAGAAGGAACACGCTGCCGCCCTTGCGGCAGTGGTGGACCGCCTCCCGGGCCGCGACCGGGCGGTCCGGCTCCGAGCGCAGCCGCTGTCTGAGCCGGTCGTACCAGTACTGCGGGCCGATGCGCTGCGCCGCCATCCCGACCGCCTCGATGCACACGTCCGGCCCCCGGCCGCCGCTGCGTTCCCGCAGTTCGCCCCGAACGTCCTGGGTGTCGTAGTTGAGCGTCTCCACACCCACGTGGGTCTCGGCCATAGTCAGGCGGTCGTCGAGGCGGTCGATGAGGATGACCCGCTCGGCGCCGAGCAGCACCGCCGCCCGAGCGGCCAACTGCCCCACTGCGCCCGCGCCCCACACGGCGACCACGTCGCCGGGCCGCACGCCACCCAGGTGAGCGCCCATCCACCCGGTCGGGGCGGCGTCGGAGGCGAACACGGCCCGTTCGTCGCCGACCTCGTCCGGGACGGCGAAGGCGCCCTGGTCGGCGTAGGGGACGCGGACGTACTCGGCGTGGCTGCCCGGGAAGCCGCCGAGCGCGTGGGGGTGGCCGTAACAGCCGCCCGGTGCGAAGCCCCACGCCGCCTCGGTGACCGCCGGGCTGGCGTTGCCGTTGTCGCAGAGTGAGAACTGCTGCTGCCGGCAGTACCAGCAGCGACCGCAGGACACGAACGAGCAGACCACCACCCGGTCGCCCACCCGGTGCCTGCGCACCTGCGGGCCGACCTCGATCACCTCGCCGAGGAACTCGTGGCCCAGCACGTCGCCGCGCGCCATGAACGGGATGCGCCCGTCCAGCAGGTGCAGGTCCGAGCCGCAGGTGACGGTTCGGCGGACCTTGACGATCATGTCCTGCTCGTTGCGCAGCTGCGGGTCCGGCACCTGGATCACCGCCAGCTCGTCGACGCCCCGCCACACCAGCGCCTTCACGGTCCCCCTCCCGGCAGCCCTGCCGCGTCTGTGTCGACCGCCGTCGACCCGGTGGGGGTGAGTTGGTCGGGGTGCAGCACCTCGCCGGTCGTCGTGAGCTGGTTCGGCTGCCGCAGCGCGGCGCGGATCGCCTGGATTGCGTGTCGGCGCGGCTGGCCCGCCTTGGCGGCTGCCGATCGCCGACGGCGCTCGCGTCCGTCGGCCGGCACCCGCGGTCGCGACGCAGGTTAGAGCCTTGCCCGGTGCAAACCCTACATACCGGGCATCTTGCGCACAGACGATCCGGCCACTTGCACGCCACGCATCTCGAGAGCGAGTGATGCTCAGACCAGCCCCTCGGCATCGCGGGAGAGGGCGCCCCCGGCGCGCGCGAACTAGATGCGAACCGTTCCGCGCGCCAGGAAACAGGCGCGAGTCAACTGTCAGCTTCCGCGACCGCACTGCACGAGAGCCTGCCACCGCTGTACGACGCGGTGAAGATCTGGAACGGACGCGCGATGTGAGCCTTGCTCGGCGTTGTTAACGTCGCGGCGACGCCGGGGGGCGAACGGGGAGGACGACGCGATGGCCAGCAGCGGAAGTGCAGCGTCCTCGGCAAATCGGCGTGCTCGCGCGCCGATGGTCGTGATCGGCAGCGTCGTCGCGTTGGCCGCCCTCATCGCGCTCGGGTACCGGCTGAGTACCGACCCGCGGGTCGAGCACGGAGAGGCCGTCATCCTCGTGGCGCTGACTCCGGGAGCCCTTCTGGTGCTGTCCTGCTCGTCCGCCTGGTGCAGTGGTGGGGTGCCGCTCGTGCTCCCGCGAGGCGCGTCATGGTGACCGCGCATCTGGCGCAGTCGCCACAGCCAGGAAGTGCGGGGCGGGTCACCGCTGGGGCGCACGGCGTGAGCGCCGCCGGCGGGATCGACGCCAGTCCCCAGGGATACGCCGTGTGGCTGACGGTGAGCGGCCGGGACGGCGGTGTCCTGCACCAACGCGTCGTCTGGGAACCGTGGTTGCGTGAGCTGACCAGGCCGCGCCAGGCCACGGTCCGGCACGGGTCCGGCGTGAGCGTGGTCGACGTGGCCGGGTACGGGCGGCTCTGGCCGGCGAGTTTCACGCTGCGCCGTCGTCCCTACGGAGTCAGACTCATTCCGTTCCGCAAGGCCCGGAGGCTGCCGAAGGAGAACAGCCTCTCGCACGGCCGCCTGGCCTACCTTCTTTTCCTGCTCGTCATGCCCTGCCTGGGCGGCGCCGTCGCCCAGGGTGTGTGGGCGCTGCTCGGGTGGTGGTTGGCGTACGTCCTCGCCTCGATGGTCGCCGCCGGAGCCTGGTTCGGCATCATCCCGCCCGGTGTGCTTCCGGGAGCAGGCCGTCGGGGCCACGCCCCGGCGACCTCGTGACGACGGACGCTAGCAGCGGACAGGCCGTGACCGCGGCCGGCTTCGTGAAGCGCTGCTCGCAGCTCGTGCCGCACGGCTTCTTCCCGTACTGCGAGTCGGCGCGCCCCAGCTACAAGAAGGCCGAAGGCGCGCCAGGAACGGGGCCGAGTCCAGCGAAGGGAAGCCCGTGAACGAAGACGAAAGCCTTCGCCGCTACGGCCTACAGCCGTCCTCCGCCGACCTGCCTCACATCCGCGAGATACTCCAATCCCAAGCAGACCTTGAACAGCATGACCAGGACACAGAGCTCATGAAGCTGTGCTGCCTACAGCTGTTCAACGCCGGCCAACTGAGCGACGTGCTCGTCATCTGGCAGGCCAAGGAATCGAGCTGGGATGCCCACTGCTCGATCGATGTCCAACTGCTCTGCGGAGCAGGACTGGACGCCACCAAGGCGCATCTGGAGGCCGACGGCTCCGAGGACGCGGCAGAAGCACTCCGCTACCTGCTGGACTGCGAAGCCGCTGGCGACTTCGACAATTTCTCAGTGGCCGAGGAAGCCCGCTGGAGAGCCAACTACTACCTGGACTGACCAAGAGACCTACGCCTGTTCGACGCGCTCCCCAAATGGCCGTCTGCTTCGCCCTGGTCCTCGCGCTGCTCAGCAACTCGATGAGTTCGGCCCCTTCCGGCCTCCATTCGCTGCCGTCGTGGCGAACTGTCAGGTGAGCCAATCGCTATGCGATAGCCGACCCGGCGTCGACGTGACGGCGATTACGATCTTGGCGCTCCATCAGAGGGACACCCAAGATCCCGAGGATCGGGCCGCCGGCCAGGTCTTTCCCTCCAACGCGAGGAACTGATGTCTGTCAAACCCCCCTCCACTCGCCAGCACCTACTCCGTAATGGCCTCGCGGTCGGCGCGCTGGCCGCGCTCGGCGCCGGCCTGCTGCCCGCCGCCCCGGCCGGCGCCGCCCCCGCCCGGGCCGATCTCGTGGTCACCACCTCCGTTGACCCCGTCGAAGTGCCAGCCAGCGGCGGCTCATCGACCCTCACTCTCGACCTGCGCAACTCCGGCACGAAGGCTAGCCGGGACGTGACCGTGGCGTTCACGCTGCCGGCCGGCGCCTGGTTCTTCACCGACGGGTTCGTGGTCCCCCCGAGCTGGCACTGTGACCTTCTGGGCACCGCGACCTGCAGCCACGCCCCGCTGGCCGCCGGGGAGGTCGCCGACGCGCTGAACATCCCGTTCGGGCTCCCGGCCGGTACCGCTGGCGACACGCTGACCGTCAGCGCCACAGTCTCGGCCGGTGCTGACTCGTCGCTCGCCAACAACACCGACCAGGCAAGCGTGCGCTACATCCCCAGCACCATGGATCTCGAGTTCGTGCCCGCCGCCACCAGCCAGCAGCTGCTTCCGAATGAGCATGTGAATCTTTCCGCGTCGGTCCGGAACACCGGGAACTCGCCCTCGGGCGAGGTGACCGTCACCATCCCGGTACCGGCCGGGATGCAGGGCTCGGAGACATCGAGCGAGGGGTGGGACTGCGCATTCGGCGACGGTGTGGCCGACGGCCAGACCGGCTGGCGGTGCCTGCACCGCCCGCTGCAGCCGGGCGAGACGAGCGAGCAGCTGTACTACGGCGGGATCCTCACCGCCACCACGGCCGGCGACGTCGTGACGGTGGAGGCGACCGCGGCGACGACCGCGCCGGAGACGACCTTGGAGAACAACACGGCGCGGCACACCGTCACGGTCGAGCAGGGGGCGATCGTCCGCGGCACCGTCTGGGTGGACGGCAACAACAACCGCGTATGGGACGGGTGCGAGGTGGGCGCCCCGGTCGGCTCCGGCGGGATCTCCCGCATCGACGTGGTGACGGCGCCCGGCCAGTCCGGCTCCGGCGGGCTGACCACCATCAACCCCGACGGCACCTTCACCGCGTACGTCCGCTCGGGCACCTACCGCGTGCAGTTTCACGTGCACGACCCGCACGACTTCATCGACTCGGTCGATTCGGATTTGATCTACTACTGGAACGAGACCGGTGGCGCCAACTACGGCCACACCGACTGGGTCACCGTAGCTACGGGTGATGAGGTGACGCTGGACGCGGGCGTGAGGTCACGCTGGATTGAGTCCTGCTGACACTCCTCGGCGTCATGCTGGCAACACCCGGGCGGTCCGGCCTTCGTGGCCGGGCCGCCCGATCTCGTCATGGGCTGTAGGGCTCAGCGAGCAGCTACCTATCAAACTCGGCTTTCCTTTGACGCCGAGCGCCAGAGCTTCAGTTCGGAAGGTCGAAGATCGCGCCAGACAAGGGCCTGGTGGGCCAGGTGGAGGAGGCACCTACCCTGACCGCTCATGCCCCCTGGTGAGCGGGAAGTGAGGGAACTGGTGGCTCCCAGCCCTGGCTCCCACGGCCGCTCGAAGCCTGATTTCGGCGGACACGAAAGAGCCCCCGACCCTGCCGTTCCGGCTGGTCGGGGGCTTCCCCTTGCTCTGTGCGCCCGAAGGGACTCGAACCCCTAACCTTCTGATCCGTAGTCAGATGCTCTATCCGTTGAGCTACGGGCGCTCGGTGCTTGGCCAGTCTACACAACCGGCTTTCGCGCGGAGACTCCGGGATTCGAACCCGGGAGGGGCTTTAAAACCCCAACCGCATTAGCAGTGCGGCGCCATAGACCAGACTAGGCGAAGTCTCCCTGGTGGCCCCTGCAGACCACCGCGCCCGAGGATACAGGTCCGCCCCCACCGACGGCAAAGCGACTACCAGGGTCAGGTGTTTTCACCGTGTGCGCCGTCACGTTCGCGACTACGCTCCATCGACATGCAGGAGCAGACGCCGAGCGATCCGCCCCGCCGCGAGCCCTCCGCGGGGGTCCGCCGCCGCTCTCCGAAGGCCACCTTCACCCCGCCTCCCACCTCGGCCAAGGCGGCCGGTGCCGGCCGACCCGACGGTACGGGTTCCCCGTCGGCGAAGCGCCGCCCGGCGAAGGCGGCACCGGTCTTGTTCCAGCCGCCCGATCCCGAGCAGCCGCTGCCCCGGCAGGCGGGAGCCACCAGGAAGGCGGCCGGAGCCGCCACCCCGCCCGAGACCAGCGCCAGCGAGACCAGCGCCAGCGAGACCGGCGCGCCCGAGACCAGCCCGACCGAAACCGGTGCGGCCGGGAAGGCCGGCCCACGGACGGGCCGAGAGGAAGACACCCGCCCCACCGACGAGGCGACGACAGTGACCCGGGACACACCGGCGGGAGGCAGCACCCGCAAGCGGAGTGCGCCCAAGACGCGGCAGACCGCCCGGTCGACGAGCGGAGCGAGCGATGGCACCGCGCCCCCGACGCCCGAGCCCAACCCCGCAACGGAAAGCGCACCGGCCGCCGCCACCGGGACGACCACGGGAACCCGAGCCGACGGTCAGCGCGTCGCCCGTTCCCGGAAGGCCGCCGAAAAGGCTGATCCAGCGCACATCCCCGCCCCTGCCGCACCGGGCACGGCCGAGCCGACCGGCCCGGTGAGTTCCGGCACGGCAACCCCGACCACGGCAGCACCGGACACCCCCGGGACACCGCCGACGCGCAAGCCCACGAAGAAGGCCACCCCGGGCAAGGTCACCGACAGCAAGGCCACCGCGAGCAAGGCCACCCCGGGCAAGGTCACCGGAAGCAAGGCCACCGAGCCGAAGAAGAGCACGCCGAAGAAGGCAGCTCCCCGGAAGGCCCCGGCCGAGCCTAGCAGCGCCGCGCTGGACGCACCCGCCGCCGGAATCACCATCCAGCCGACCCTCGCCCCAGAGCAACAGCCACGCGAGGTGAGCACGGCCGCACCCGCGTCGGGGCGTACCCGGGAACTGGGCCTGGCGGAGCTGCGGAGCCGGCTGGTGGCGCACCCGGGCTTCGCGCCGGAACTGCTCGCCCTGGCCGCCGTCGAGGGGATCGGGCCGCGCGCCCGCGACTGGGCGCAGCGCCTGCGGGCGGCGTACCCGGATGCCGGGCCGGACGGGCTGGCCCGGCTGGCCGGCCGGCGGTTCGTGCGGATGGCCGGCGCCGGTGGCGCGGCGGCGGCGGTGGCCGGGTTGTTCGCGCCGGTGGCGGAGCTGGCGGCGGTGCTGTGGAGCCAGGCCGGCCTGGTGCTGCACGTGGCGGCGGCGTACGAGCGGGACCCGCTGGACCCGGAGCGGGCGGTGGAGCTGCTGGTGCTGACGCAGGTGCACCCGGACCCGGCGAGCGCGCGTACCGCACTGGCGGCGGCGCGGGCGGCGGACGGGCCGGGGGACCGGCCGTGGCCGCGCGCGGCGGAGGCCGCCTGGCGGTTGGCGGCGCCGCTGGCCGCCCAGGCGGGTGGTTGGGCAGCGCTGCGGCTGGCGTCCCGGCTGCTGCCGGGGGCGGCGGTGCTGGCCGCGGCGGCCGGCGACGCGGCGGCCGCCGAGCGGTTGGCGGCGCGCGCGGTGGCCGCCTACCGGCCGGTCAGAGCCAGCTGAACCACTCCTCGGGCAACGACGCGTAGCCGACGAAGGCGACCACGTCGAGCAGGGTGTGCGCCACGATCAGCGGCATCACCCGCCGGGTGCGCAGGTAGAAGAGGCTGAACACCACGCCCATGATCGCGTTGCCGACGAACGCGCCGAAGCCCTGGTAGAGGTGGTAGGAGCCGCGTAGTAGCGCGCTGGCCGCGACGATCGCGGCGAGCCGCCACTGGAGCTGGCGCAGCCGGGTGACCAGGTAGCCGACCACGATCACCTCCTCCAGCACGGCGTTCTGCGAGGCGGCGAGGATCAGCACCGGCACCGCCCACCACAGGTCGGGCAGGCCGGCGGGGACCAGGGTGGCGTTGATCCCGAGCTGCGCTGCCGCCCAGAACAGCGCCAGGCCGGGCAGGCCGATCAGCGCCGCCAGGCCCGCACCCCAGGCCAGGTCGGAGCCGGGTCGGCGCAGGTCCACCCCGAGCGTCCGCGCCGGGTCGCCGGGGTCCCGCGCCAGCAGGTGTACGGCGAGCAGCACCGGCAGCAGCGCGAAGACGATGCCGAGGAGCTGGTACGTCAGGTCCAGCCACGGCCGGGCCGACTGCGAGGTGTTGAGCGCGGCGGTCTGCTTCGACAGCGGCCCGTCGGCGGTCAGCTTCGCGGTGATCGACACCAGCGCGTACACGGCCGACTGGCCGAGCGAGAGACCGAGCACCAGCAGGGTCTCTGTGCTGAGAACCCGGCGGGTCACCGGGCGGGTGAGCTCGTCGACGGTCACCGCACCACTCTGCCGCACCGTCGGGGGCGACGGGAACGGTCGCACAGCCTGTGCGACCGGTGGGCACGCTCCGTGGACATTCTATGCGAGCCCGATCCGCCGTCAGGAGGAGGAGCGCCGCCCGTGGACAACTTCGCACGGCTGCTGAAGGAGAGCTGGACCCTGGTCGAGGAGGACCGGGATCGGCTGATAGGCCACTTCTACGCCCGGCTTTTCCTCCTCGACCCGGACCTGCGCAAGCTCTTCCCGGTGCAGATGGCCGCCCAGCGGGACCGGCTCGTGGAAGCCATCGTCACCGCCACCCAGGTGGTGGACGACCCGGAGAGCTTCGACGAGTACCTGCGCTCGCTCGGCCGCGACCACCGCAAGTACCACGCGGCCGCCGAGCACTACGAGACGATGGGCGTCGCGCTGCTGGACGCGCTGCGCAGCACCGCCGGCGACGGCTGGAACCTGGAGTACGACCAGGCCTGGCGGGACGCGTACGCGGCGATCAGCGAGAAGATGCAGGCCGGCGCGGCGGCCGACGACAACCCGCCGTTCTGGCACGCCGAGGTGCTGACCCACGAGCGGCACGGGCCGGACACGGCGGTGCTGACCGTGCGCGCGCTCCAGCATCCACTGGTCTGGAAGGCCGGCCAGTACGTCAGCATCGAGGCGCCCCGGTACCTGCCCCGGGTCTGGCGGACGTACTCGGTGGCGAACGCCCCCAACGACGACAACGTGCTGGAGTTCCACATCCGTACGCCGGCCGGGGCGGGCTGGTTGTCCGGCGCGCTGGTCCGCCGGACCAAGCCGGGCGACCTGCTCCGGGTGGCCGCGCCGATGGGCTCGATGACGCTGGACCGGGAGTCGACCCGGGACATCCTCTGCGTGGCCGGCGGGGTCGGCCTGGCCCCGGTGAAGGCCCTGGTCGAGGAGCTGACCGGCTGGAACCGGACCCGCTGGGTGCACGTCTTCTACGGCGCCCGGCACTCCGACGACCTGTACGGCCTGGCGGGCCTGGAGGAGCTGGTGGCCGCACACCCGTGGTTGTCGGTGACCCCGGCGTGCACCGACGACCCGGACTTCGACGGTGAGCACGGGGACATCGCCGAGGTGATCAGCCGGTACGGCCCCTGGACGACGCACGACTGCTACGTCTCGGGTTCGGCCCCCATGGTCCGGGCCACCCTGCGGGCGCTGGCCGAGGACGAGGTGCCGCCGCCGCACATCCGGTACGACACCTTCGGCAACCTGTAACGGCTTTCCTCCCCCCGAAAAAACCGGGTCGCGTGCCCCTGCCCCCTGGGGCACGCG
>NZ_JBPQTL010000118.1:0-15484 GCF_051386295.1 Micromonospora sp. URMC 105
GCGGGGGACGGCCCCGGGACGGCGCGGCCGAGGTCAGCGGGTGGGGCGGGTCAGGTGTTTGGGGCGGCGCAGGCCGGCGTCGCGGAGCAGGCGGACCAGCTCCCGGCTGGGCACCACCCGGGCACCCAGCCAGACCGCCACGGCGAAGCGCTCGGCGGGGATGTCGTAGTGGTCGCGGTCGAAGCCGCGCCGGGGCACGCCGAGGGTCTCGGCGAAGGCGTGCAGCTCCGCGTGGGAGACGTCGCTGATCAGGTGGGACCAGAGCCGGCCCCGCCACGGCCAGGCGGGCCGGTCGAGGTACAGCATGGCGGCCAATCTAGCCGCCGGTTAGCCTCTCCCGCATGGCCGGATCCCCCCTCCTCGACGACCTGCGTGCGGCGCTCGGCGACGACGCCGTCCTCACCGACCCCGATCTGCTCCGGATGCACCAGCGCGACGAGGCGGACCTCTGCCCGGCCGGTACGCCGCTGGTGGTGACCCGGCCGCGCGACACCGCCCAGGTGGTCGCCGTCGTCCGGGCCGCCGCCCGGCACGGCGTACCGGTGGTGCCGCAGGGCGCCCGGACCGGCCTGGCCGGTGCCGCGAACGCGGTCGACGGCGCGGTGGTGCTCAGCACGGTGGCGATGGACGCCATCCTGGAGATCGACCCGGTGAGCCGGATCGCCGTGGTGCAGCCCGGCGTGGTCAACGCCACGCTGGCCGGGGCCGTGGCGAAGCAGGGCCTCTACTATCCGCCGGACCCGGGCTCCTGGGAGTCCTCCACCATCGGCGGCAACGTCTCCACCAACGCGGGCGGCATGTGCTGCGTCAAGTACGGCGTGACCACCGAGTACGTCCTCGGCCTGGAGGTGGTGCTCGCCTCCGGCGAGGTGCTGCGCACCGGCCGGCGTACCGCCAAGGGGGTCGCCGGGTACGACCTGACCCGGCTCTTCGTCGGCTCGGAGGGGACCCTCGGGGTGATCACCGAGATCACCGTGTCGCTGCGCCCGGCGCCCGAGGAGTCGCTGACCATGGTGGCGGTCTTCGGGTCGACCGCCGAGGCGGGCGCGGCGGTGGCCGACATCGCGGCGAAGGGGCTCAGCCCCAGCCTGCTGGAGCTGCTCGACCGGACGCACCTGCAGGCCATCGAGGCGTACCGGCCGATGGGGCTGCGGACCGACGCGCAGGCGCTGCTGCTGGCCGCCGCGGACACCGGCGCCCGGGCGGCGGACGACCTGGCCCGGCTGGCCGAGGTCTGCGAGGCCGCCGGCGCCGAGGAGGTGTACGCGGCCACCGACGCGGTGGAGGCGGCGGCGCTGCTCCAGGCCCGCCGGCTGGCGCACCCGGCGATGGAGAAGTTCGCCGCGGACGCCTTCCCCGGCGGCAACGGCGGCCTGGTGATCGACGACGTGGCGGTGCCGCGCGGCTCCCTCGCGGCGCTGCTCGACGGGGTGGCCCGGATCGCCGAGGAGTGCGACGTGCCGATCGGCGTGGTCGGGCACGCCGGGGACGGCAACATGCACCCGAACATCGTGGTGGACCGGGCCGACCCGGCCAGCCTGGAGCGGGGCCGGCGGGCCTTCGACGAGATCATGCGGCTGGGTCTGGACCTCGGCGGCACCTGCACCGGCGAGCACGGCGTCGGGCTGCTCAAGCGGGACTGGCTGGCTCAGGAGATCGGGCCGGTCGGGATCCGGGTGCACCAGGCGATCAAGGCGGCGCTGGACCCGGCCGGGCTGCTCAACCCGGGCAAGGTGCTCTGAGACGGCCGGCCCGCCGCCCGAGATCAGGCGGTGGGCTCGGCGGGGGTGGCCTGGGTGAGCAGCAGCAGGATCTCGTTCGCCACCGGCGGCCGCTCCTCACCCGGGCAGTCCTGCGAGGTGATCAGGCCGGCCGAGGTGAGCAGGCTGGAGGTCAGCGCGTCGATGCAGCTGACCCGGTAGCGGCGCGCCTCGTCGGTCTCCTGCGCCAGCCGCGGGTCGGCGAGCAGGCTGTGCAGCCGCTTGAGCTGCTCGGGGTCGAGGCTGCCCGTCGAGGTCACCCCGTCGCCGGCGCAGTCGTCGCACTCCCAGTGGCCGTCCGGCTCGACGTTGAGCGAGCGCAGTGGACCGTCCTGACCGAGCTTCTGCACCAGGCTGACCCGGCCGGCGCCGGCCCCGGCGGACGCTCCCCCGCCGCCCACCTTGTCCGGTGTGGACTTACCGTCGCCGTCGAACACCGAGCAGGCGGTGAGGGCGACGGTCAGGACGGTGCAGACGATGAGCATGCGTGACCACTGGTTGGGAACCACGCGCCGCAACTTACCCCACCGTAGGTAGCGGCCGGTACCGGCCGACCGTACGGGCATCGATGGCTGTAACGTTCGGGTCCCGCTCGGTCAGCGGGACGAGGTGGGCAGGTCGGCGCTGTCCCCGTCGACGCCCCGGTCGGCGGCGAACCCCCGCACGTCCGGCGCGCCGAGCCGGGCCGCGTCGGCGGTCGCGTCGTCCGGCATCAGCTGAGACTCCCGCTCCGCCTCGACCCGGGCCCGGTAGTGGGCGATCTCGCGCTCGCGGGTCGCCGCGTCCCAGCCGAGCACCGCACCCATCAGCTCCGCGGTGTGCCCGGCCGATTCCAGGCCGCGGTGGGTGGTCTCGAAGGAGATCCGGGTACGCCGGGTCAGCACGTCCTCCAGGTGCAGCGCACCCTCGGCGCGGGCCGCGTAGGTCACCTCGGCCGCCAGGTACTCCGGCGCGCCGGCCAGCGGCGAGGCGAGCAGCGGGTCGGCGTCGACCAGGGCCAGCAGCTCCCGGGTGAGGGTGCCGTACCGCTCCAGCAGGTGCTCGACGACGCCGACCGGCACCCCGTGCCGGCGGGCCAGGTCGGCCCGGTCCCGCCACATGGCCGGGTACCCGTCGGCACCGAGCAGCGGCAGGTCGGCGGTGCGCGAGGGACGGCCGCCGCCGAGCCGGCGGACCGCCCGGTCGACCACGTCGGAGGCCATCACCCGGTACGTCGTGTACTTGCCGCCGGCCACCAGGAGCAGCCCCAGCATCGGCTCGAAGACGGCGTGCTCGCGGGAGAGCTTGGAGGTGGAGTCCGCCTCGCCGGCGAGCAGCGGGCGCAGCCCGGCGTAGACGCCCTCGATGTCCTCGGTGGACAGCGGCCGGTCGAGCACCGTGTTGACCTGGTCGAGCAGGTACTGGATGTCGCGGGCGGAGGCGGCCGGGTGAGACCGGTCCAGCCGCCAGTCGGTGTCGGTGGTGCCGATGATCCAGTGCCCGCCCCAGGGGATGACGAAGAGCACGCTGGTGGCCGTCCGCAGGATCAGCCCGGTCTCCCCGGTGATCGCCGAGCGGGGGACGACCAGGTGCACGCCCTTGGAGGCCCGCACCCGGATGCCGGGGCGCAGCCCGACGTCGTTGAGCATCCGCGACATGTCGTCGCTCCACACGCCGGTGGCGCCGATGACGGTCCGGGCGCGTACCTCGAACTCGGCGTCCGGGGAATCGGCGGCCGCCTCCAGGTCGCGGACCCGGACCCCGGTCACCTCGCGGGCCTGCCGGACCAGCCCGACCGCCCGGGCACTGTTCACCACGGTCGCGCCGAGGCTGGCCGCGGTGCGCGCCAGGGTCACCACCAGGCGGGCGTCGTCGACCTGGCCGTCGTAGTAGCGGATGGCACCGGCCAGCGAGTCGGCCCGCAGGCTGGGGAAGATCCGGCGGGCGCCCTCCCGGCTCAGGTGCCGGTGCAGCGGCATCCCCCGCCCGCCGCCGAAGACCCCGGCGAAGGCGTCGTACGCGGCCACCCCCGCGCCGTAGTAGGAGCGGCGGAACGCCCGGGCGGGCAGGTCCCGCAGGCCCCGGCCGGCGGGCAGCGGCACCAGGATCGGCACTGGCCGGACCAGGTGCGGGGCGAGCCGGGTGGCGAGCAGGCCGCGCTCGGTGAGCGCCTCGTGGACCAGGTGGAACTCCAGCTGCTCCAGGTAGCGCAGGCCGCCGTGGATCAGCTTGCTCGACCGGCTAGAGGTGCCGGCGGCGTAGTCACGGGCCTCGACCAGGGCCACCTTGAGCCCACGGGAGGCGGCGTCCAGCGCGGCGCCGGCCCCGGTCACGCCGCCGCCGATGACCAGCACGTCGAACTGCTCGGACTTCAGGCGGCGCAGGTCCGCGGCGCGGCGCTCCGGAGAGAGCTGACCGGCGGCGGATCGAGTCACGTTGGGGTCGCGCACAGGTCCACCGTAACCGCCCGGGGCCCCGGGCAGCAGGCCCCGCCCCCGGCCGGTGGCCAGGAGAGGCATTGATCACCCGCCGCGGGACGGCAAGATCGGGGCCGACGGATTCGGGCACGGCGGGACGGGACGGACGCCGGGGCGGGGGCCGGGCGTCGTACTGTTTCCGGATGCGGGCCGAGGCACCTCCGACCGGAAGCGACGGGACCGCCGGGTCCGCCAGCCCCTGGGCGGTGGTGGCGGCCGTGCTGGCGGGCGCCTGGACGGTGGCGATCACCGTGCTGCTCCAGGTCGCCGGTTGGTCCGTGGACCAGGTGCGGCTCGTCAGCGGGCTGGATCGGTGGCCCTGGGTCTGGCCGGCGGCCTGCCTCGCCACCGTCCTGCTGGTCGGTCTGCCGGCTCTGCTGCTGGCGCTGCTCCCCCGGTCCACCGCGCTCCGGACCACCGGCCGGGCCTGGCTGGCCGGGGCGCTCGCGCTCGGCGCGCTCGGCGCGCTGCGGGCGCTCCCGCCGGTACACCACGAGCTGTACCTGGCCGCGCTGGCCGGCACCGCCGCCGTGCTGACCCTGATCGCCCTCCGGCTGCGCGGCCGGGCCGTCCTGCCGGGCACCGACCGACCGGGCGGACCGGACGGACCGGAGGACGCGGTCGGTGCGCGGCCGGAGGCAGGCGGGCACGCCGGCCGCCGACGCGACCGTCGGCCGGACCCGGTGACGCTGCTCGCGGTGGCCGCCGGGCTGGCGCTGCTGCTCCCCTGGGCCTGGCTCGGGGCGCTCGGCGGGCCGCTGGAGACCGTGCTCGCCGCGCTGGCCGCGGCGGCGCTGGGCGCGCTGGCCGGGGTGCTGCTCGACGGGCGGTTCTGGTCCCCCTTCGGCGGCGGCGAGCCGCCCCGACCCGCCCGGCTGGTGCTGGCCGGCGGCCTGGCCGGCGGGGTGACCCTGCTGCTGCTGGCCGCCGGTACCGGGCACTCCGGCGCCCAACTGCCCGCGCTGCTCGGCGTGCCGCCGGTCGGCTTCACGCTGGCCGCCCTGTACGCGGCGAGCCGCCGGACCGGCAGCCGAGCCACCGGGCCGGTCGGCTGGCTGGTCGGCCTCGCGCTCTTCGGCCCGCTCGCCTTCGCCGACCCGGAGGAGGTCTCAGTCCTGCTCGCCACCAGCCGCGACGTGCCGTTCTGGGTGGCCGCCGCGGCGGTCGCCGGGCTGGCCGTCGCGGTCCTGCTCGCGGTCGGGTACGGCGTCCTGCTCGCCCGGCCCCGGGGGGTCACGCCGAGCCGGCGGGTGGCCGCGTCCGCCGCCGGGGTGCTGCTGGCCGCGGTCGCCCTGGTCCACGTGGTGCCGGGGCAGCCCGGGCTGCACGGTGAGCGGCTGCTGGTGGTGCTGCGCGAGCAGGCCGACCTCTCCGGCGTCCCGGCCGGCGCGCCGGGCCGGGCGGGGCGGGACGCGCGGGCCGCCGAGGTGTACCGTCGGCTGACCGCCACCGCCGAGCGGACCCAGGGCGGTCTGCGCCGGGACCTGTCCCGGCTGGGCCTGAGCCCGACCCCCTACTACCTGGTCAACGCGATCGAGACCGACGGCGGACCGGCGGTCCGGGCCTGGCTGTCCGGCCGCCCCGAGGTGTCCCGCGTGCTGGTCAGCCAGCGGGTACGTCCGCTGCCCGCCCCGGCCCCGACCACCTCCGGCACCGCGTCGGCCCCCGCCGGCCCGGACTGGAACATCCGGATGCTCGGCGCCGACCGGGTCTGGTCGGAGCTGGGCGTGACCGGTTCCGGGGTGGTGGTCGGCAGCTCGGACTCGGGCGTCGACGGCCGCCACCCGGCCCTGGCCGACGGCTTCCGGGGTGGCGACGACTCCTGGTACGACCCGTGGGACGACACCCGCGTCCCGAACGACACCGGTGGGCACGGCACCCACACGGTGGGCAGCGCGGTGGGCCGCAACGGCGTCGGGGTGGCCCCGGGCGCGCGCTGGGTGGGCTGCGTCAACCTCGACCGCAATCTCGGCAACCCCGCGCACTACCTGGATTGTCTTCAGTTCATGCTGGCCCCGTTCCCGTCCGGCGGGGACCCGTTCACCGAGGGCCGGCCGGAGCGGGCCCCGGACGTGCTGACCAACTCGTGGGGCTGCCCGCCGGTCGAGGGCTGCGACACCCGGGTGCTGCGGCCGGCCGCCGACGCCCTGGCCGCCGCCGGGATCCTCGTGGTGGCCGCGGCCGGCAACACCGGCCCGTACTGCGGCTCCATCGCCGACCCGCCCGCGCCGTACCCGGACGTGCTGACCGTCGGCGCGGTGGACCGGAACCGCCGGGTGACCCTCTTCTCCAGCCGCGGGCCGGCCCCGGGCGGCGCGGCCAAGCCGGACGTGGTCGCCCCGGGCGCGGGCGTGCTGTCGGCCATGCCGGGCGGCGGCTACGCCACCCTGGACGGCACCTCGATGGCGACGCCGCAGGTGGCGGGCGTGGTGGCGCTGATGTGGTCGGCGAATCCGGCGCTCGTCGGCGACCTGGAGCGCACCCGCCGCATCCTGCGGGAGACGGCGAAGCCGGCGCAGGCCAGTTACCGCTCCCGGGCGCCCGGGGACGCCTGCGGCGGGGACGCGAACATCACCGGCGCCGGCCTCGTCGACGCGTACGCGGCGGTGCAGGCGGCCCGGAGGAGCTGAACGGGGCCTTGCGCCGACCCGTGGTGGTTGATCTAGGGTCGGCCACCATGGAGTTCACCCTCGCCGACCTGCCCGCCGACCGCCTCCCCGCCGTCGTCGCGCTCTGCGGCCGCGCGCTCGACCTGCCCGAGGACGCCGCCGAGGCGGAGTCCGTGGTGACCGCCCTCTGGCCCCGCGCGGCGGCGGACCGGACGGTGCTGGCGCTCGGCGCGTACGCGGGGGACGAGCTGATCGGGGTGCTGATCGGGTCGCTCTCGGCGGCGGAGGAGCGACTCGGGCACGTCGACCTGCTCGCGGTGGCGCCGCAGCGGCGTCGCCGGGGTGTCGGCCGGGCGCTGGTCGCCGAGGCGGAGCGGCGCCTCGCCGGTCTCGGCGCTACCGAGCTGCTGCTGGCCGGCAACCCGCCCTACTACGCCTGGCCGGGCGTCGACGTGCGGTACACCCCGGCGGTCTGCCTGGCGCTGGCGCTCGGCTACCGGCAGGACCGTACGGCGTGGAACATGACCGCCGACCTGTCGTACGACGGGTCGCCGGCGCTGCGCACGACGGAGCCGGCCGAGGCGCGGCTGGCTGCCCAGGGCGTGTCGGTACGCCGGGCGGAGCCGGCGGACCTGCCGGCGCTGGCCGCCTTCGCCCGGTCCACCTTCGGCGGCGCCTGGGACGGCGAGCTGGCCGGTTCGGTCGGCCGGGACGGCGCGGGCTGCCACCTCGCGGAGCGGGACGGGGAGATCCTCGGCTTCGCGGCCTGGGGATCGTCGCGGCCGAGCTGGTTCGGGCCGATGGGCACCGCGCCGGCGGCGGAGGGCTCGGGCATCGGCGGGGTGCTGCTGCGCCGCTGCCTGCGCGACCAGCACGCGGCCGGGATCGGTGCGGCGCAGATCGGCTGGGTCGGGCCGGTGCCGTTCTACTCGGGCAGCGCGGGTGCGCGGATCGAGCGGGTCTTCTTCCTGTATCGCCGGACGCTCTGACGGGCCCGGCCGGGAACCTGCACACATAGACAATCCGGCAAATAGGATATAGATCCTGATAATGCCATTCGCCCACATGGGTGATCGGCGGCCCCTACCGTTTCCGGTAGAGGAGGCGGCCGATGACCACGGACGACGAACAGACCGACGACGCGGTGCCCCGCACCTGGGCCCCGGTCGGCGACCCGCCCATCCAGGTGCCGTTCGACCGGCGGGACTTCGGCGACGCCGAGCAGCTCGCCGAGATGACCGGCGCGGACGAGCCGGAGGCCGACGAGCCGGTGACCGTGGTGGACGAGCCCGTCGCCGTACGACCGCCGTACGACCGGGCGCAGAAGCGGCGTAACCAGCGCAGCCTGCCCTGAGCAGACGGAAAGGGGCGGACCGCTCGCGCGGCCCGCCCCTTTCGGCGTTGTGGAGCTGGACTCAGAAGTCCATGTCCCCGCCACCCGGACCAGCCGGGGCGGCCGGGGTCTTCTCCGGCTTGTCCGCCACGACGGCCTCGGTGGTGAGGAAGAGCGCCGCGATCGACGAGGCGTTCTGCAGCGCCGAGCGGGTCACCTTGGCCGGGTCGATGATGCCCGCGGCCAGCAGGTCGACGTACTCGCCGTTGGCGGCGTTCAGGCCGTGACCCGCGTCGAGGTTACGGACCTTCTCCACCACGACGCCGCCCTCGAGGCCGGCGTTGACGGCGATCTGCCGCAGCGGGGCGTCCAGCGCGATCCGGACGATCTGCGCACCGGTCGCCTCGTCGCCGGTCAGGTCCAGCTTGTCGAAGGCGGTCTTGCCGGCCTGCACCAGCGCGACGCCACCACCCGGGACGATGCCCTCCTCGACGGCCGCCTTCGCGTTGCGAACGGCGTCCTCGATGCGGTGCTTGCGCTCCTTGAGCTCGACCTCGGTGGCCGCGCCGACCTTGATCACCGCAACCCCGCCGGCCAGCTTGGCCAGGCGCTCCTGCAGCTTCTCACGGTCGTAGTCGGAGTCGCTCTTGTCGATCTCGGCCCGGATCTGGTTGACCCGGCCCTGGATCTGCTCGGCGTCGCCGGCACCGTCGACGATGGTGGTCTCGTCCTTGGTCACCACGACCTTGCGGGCGCGGCCCAGCATGTCGACGCTGACGGCGTCGAGCTTGAGGCCGACCTCCTCGCTGATGACCTGGCCACCGGTGAGGATGGCGATGTCGGTCAGCATGGCCTTGCGGCGGTCACCGAAGCCCGGCGCCTTGACGGCGACCGACTTGAAGGTGCCCCGGACCTTGTTGACCACCAGGGTGGCCAGGGCCTCGCCCTCCAGGTCCTCGGCGATGATCAGCAGCGGCTTGCCGCCCTGCATGACCTTCTCCAGGATCGGGAGCAGGTCCTTCACCGACGAGATCTTGCTGTTGACGATCAGGATGTACGGGTCGTCGAAGACGGCCTCCATACGCTCCGGGTCGGTCATGAAGTAGGCCGAGATGTAGCCCTTGTCGAAGCGCATACCCTCGGTGAGCTCGAGCTCCAGGCCGAAGGTGTTGCTCTCCTCGACGGTGATGACGCCTTCCTTGCCGACCTTGTCCATCGCCTCGGCGATGATCTCGCCGACGGTGCTGTCACCGGCGGAGATGGAGGCGGTGGAGGCGATCTGCTCCTTGGTCTCGACGTCCTTGGCGAGCTTCGACAGCTCCTCCGAGACGCTGGCCACGGCAGCCTCGATGCCCCGCTTCAGGGCCATCGGGTTGGCGCCGGCGGCCACGTTGCGCAGGCCCTCGCGGACCAGGGCCTGGGCCAGGACGGTCGCCGTCGTCGTGCCGTCACCGGCGACGTCGTCGGTCTTCTTGGCGACCTCCTTGACCAGCTCGGCGCCGATCTTCTCGTAGGGGTCCTCGAGCTCGATCTCCTTGGCGATGCTCACACCATCGTTGGTGATGGTGGGGGCACCCCACTTCTTCTCGAGCACGACGTTGCGGCCCTTGGGGCCGAGCGTCACCTTCACGGCGTCGGCGAGCTGGTTCATGCCCCGCTCGAGGCCGCGGCGCGCCTCTTCGTCGAACGCGATCATCTTGGCCATACGGCGTTGTCCTCCTGGACACTCACGGGCCACCCGAGTGTTGTGCCCCGGATGGGCCGCCTGGTGTACGCACCTTGGGACGTCGCCACCTGGCGACGACGACGTCCTTCGGCCGGGCCGGATAGCCCGCGACGACCGGCCATGTGCCGCACAGCGTCTTGGAACGCCGCTGCGGCCGTGGCCCTACCGTCCCGACCATTGGCACTCACCATACGCGAGTGCCAATGACTTGTTTAGCACTCTCCCCTGCCGAGTGCAAGCACGCCCGGGCCGGTCAGCCGAGTTCCGCCGCCAGTCGCGCGGCGTTCACCGGGGCCTCGTAGGCCCGCTGCTCCGCGTACGTCACGATCAGCCCGACCAGCTGGACCAGGTAGACCGGGACGACCAGCGTGGCGGTCACCGCGACCACCACGACCGCACCCACCGCGGTGCCCGGCGCGGCGAACGGGTCGGTGCCCAGCGCCGCGGTGCCGATTAACTCCAGCACCGCGCCGAACAACGTGCCGGCGACGACCACCGCCACCACCAGCGCGACCCGGGCGGGCACCATGCCGAGCCGGCTGCGGAAGAGGCGGAAGGAGCGCCCGATCGGGTTCTGCCGCTCGAAAAGATAGACCGGACCGGCCAGGGCCAGCGCGAAGGCGAGGTAGACGCCGGGTATCACGCAGAAGCAGAACCCGAGCGTGACCAGCAGGCCGATCAGCAGGGTCCAGCCGTACAACCCGGGGGACCGGCGCAGGCCGTACCGCAGCGCGCCGCCCAGGTCGGCCGGCTCACCGGCCGCCTGACGGGTGACCACCCACGTGCCGGCCGCCCAGCCCACCGCCTGCACCAGGTACAGGAGCAGGGCGGCGACCAGCGTCACGCCGCCGAAGGTGAGGAAGTCGCCCAGGAAACCCGCCGGCAGCGAGCCGTCGGCCGGCAGCGGCTCCTCCTCCGGACCCAGCCCGAGGGTGGCGATCGAGAGGACGGCGGCGGGGAGGGCCTGGGTGAGCAGCATGATCGGCACCAGCGTGCGCCAGCCGCGGCGCAGCGCCCCGCCGCACCGGGCGAACCAGCCGCCGATGCCGGCACCCGGCGGGTTCACCAGCGGGTCGGCCGGGTCCCATCCGCCCTGGGCGGGCCATCCGTACGGCGGCGGGTACCCGGGGTAGGGCGGGAAGCCGGCGTACGGGCCGGCGCCGGGCGGCCACCCACCGGTGGGCGGGAAGACCCAGCCCGGGGGTTGAGCGGCGGCCGGATCCCCCGGCGAGGGCGCGCCGGGCTGGCCCGGTGCGGCCGGCTGGCTCGGTGCGGCCGGCTGGCTCGGTGCGGCCGGCTGGCCCGGTGCGGTCGGACCCCCGGGACCGGGCTCGGGCGAGCCCTCAGGACGGGACTCGGGCGGAACCGACGGGGACTGGTCGGACATGGGCGGCTCCTCAGCGACGGCTGGAACGGCTCATGATCTTCCCTGGCACCCGCCCACACCGCTGCCCCGCCCTCGGGCGGCGGCCCCGGCCGGACCGGGCGTCGGCTCAGGCGATGACGCGGACCCGCTCGGCCTGGGGGCCCTTCTGGCCCTGGGCGATCTCGAACTCCACCCGCTGCCCGTCGTCCAGCGCCTTGTAGCCGTCCATCTCGATGGCGGAGAAGTGGACGAAGACGTCCTGGCCGCCGTCGACGGCGATGAAGCCGTAGCCCTTCTCGGCGTTGAACCACTTCACGGTGCCCTGTGCCACGGTGCACTTCCTCACTCTGCGCGGCGTTCCACGACCCCGGAGGCCGGCGGACCGGCACCGGAGGACCACCGCTTCGGCGATCGGTGAACGCCGTTGAATCGGTGACCGAAATCGCACGCTACACGAGGCGTGACGGCGGCGCACGACCCTAAATCGGGCATATTCCGGCGCCCCGGCGACCGCCCCACCCATCGGCGGTGGTCGCTGCGGTATGCATGCGGACATGACACCTGCTCCGGCCCGGCCGCGCGCCACCGTCCGCCGGGTACGCCCCGAGGACGCCGCCCGGATGCGGGCCCTGCGGCTGGAGATGCTCGCGGACGCGCCGCTGGCGTTCCTGGAGACCGTCGCCCAGGCCGCCGCCCGCCCGCACGCCGACTACGCCGCCCGGATCGCGTACGTCTCCCGGGGCGACCACACCGCCCAGTTCGTCGCCGATCCCGGTGGCCGGCTGGTCGGCCACGCCGGCGGCACCGCCGCCCCGGACGAACCCGGCCTCACCGTCGTCTACGCCGTCTACGTCACCCCGGCCTGGCGGGGCAGCGGGCTGCTCGCCGACCTGATCGAGGGGGTCGCTGCCTGGTCGCGCGCCTGCGGTCGCCCCGAGCTGATGCTGGAGGTGGTGGTCGGCAACCACCGTGCCTACCGCGCCTACCGGCGGCTGGGCTTCACCGACACCGGGGTACGCGTGCCGCACCCCACCGTGCCCGCCCTGCGCGAACTCCAGATGCGCCGCCCCGCCTGACCCGTCCGGGAATCGGGCGGGGCGGCACACCCGGCTGAAGAACTCAGACGTGCCGACGGCTCTGCACGATGCGGAACCGGTTCGCCACGTACGCCCCGTCGGTCAGCGCGGCGTTGGCGGCCGGGTTGGCGCCGCTGCCGTGGAAGTCCGAGAAGGCGGCCGACTGGTTCACGAAGACCCCGCCGGTCAGGTTGCAGGACAGGTGCACGCCCACGTCGACCGCGGCGGCCTCGGCGGCGTCCAGGACCGTCTCGTCGGTGGAGTAGACGGCGGCGGTCAGCGCGCCCTTCTCCCCCACCGTCGCGCGCATGATCTCCAGGCTGTGCGCGGTGGAGTCGGTGGCGATGACGAAGGAGATCGGCCCGAACCACTCACGGCCGTAGGTCGCGGTGTCGTCGGCGGCCAGCTTCACGATGGCCGGCGTCCGCACCACCGCGTCGGGCAGCGCCGGGTGCTCGACGGTACGGGACTCCAGCACCGGCTCGCCGACCTTGGTCACCTCGTCGAGCCGCTCCAGCACCCCGTCGTTGACGATGGCGCCGGTCAGCTCGACCCCGCGCGCCGGGTCGGCGGTGAGCTTGCCGACCGCGCCGGCGATCCCGGCGGCCACCTCGTCGAAGCTCTTGTGCCCCTGGTCGGTCTCGATGCCGCCGGAGGGGATGAGGATGTTCTGCGAGGTGGTGCACATCTGGCCGCTGTACAGGGTCAGCGTGAAGCCCAGGTTGCGGCACATGCCGGCGAAGTCGTCCGTGGAGTCGACGACCACCGTGTTCAGGCCGGCCTTCTCGGTGTAGACGGCCGCCTGCCGGGCGTTCGCCTCCAGCCAGTCGCCGTACTCCGTGGAACCGGTGAAGTCGACGATCTTCACGGCGGGGTGCAGCGCCAGGGTGGAGGCGAGCTTCTCCCCCGGCCCCTCGGCGGCGAGCAGCACCAGGTTGGGGTCGAAGCCGGCCTCGGCCAGCACCTCGCGGGCGTACTTCACGGTGATGGCCAGCGGCAGCACCGCGCGCGGGTGCGGCTTGACGACCACCGGGTTGCCGGTGACCAGCGAGGCGAAGAGCCCCGGGTAGGAGTTCCAGGTGGGGAACGTGTTGCAGCCGATCACCAGGGCCACGCCCCGGGGCACCACGTGGAACGTCTTGGTCATCCGCAGCGGGTCGCCCTTGCCGGCCGCCTTCTCCCAGCCGGCCGTCCCCGGGTGCCGGGTCATCTCGGCGTACGCGTAGGCGATCGCCTCCAGCGCGCGGTCCAGCGCGTGCGCGCCACCGGCCTGGAAGGCCATCACGAACGCCTGGCCGCTGGTGAACTGCACCGCGTTGGCCAGCTCGAAGATGTGCTTGTGCAGCCGGTCGAGGATCTCCAGGCAGACGCCCGCGCGGACCTGCGGGCCGGCGTCGCGCCAGGCCGACAGGGCTGCGGAAGCGGCGGCCACCAGCTCGTCGGCACCGGCGTGCGGGTAGCGCACGTTCAGCTCCAGCCCGAACGGGCTGGTCTCGGTGGCGACCCGGTCGCCGGAGCCGGGCTGGTCGAGGGGGAAGTCGCCGTTCAGGTACGCCTCGAAGGCGGCCTTACCGTCGGCGGCGGCGGTCTCGCCGTACACGCGGGGGCTGGGTGACTCGGGATAGGCGGACCAGTATCCCCGCTCCGTGATGGCGGTCAGCGCACGGTTCAGGGTGTCGGCGTGCCTGTCGTACAGGGGGTGCGGGGTCTCCGTCATGCCCGCCATCATGCAACAGGTGGGCCCCAGATCAGTAGAGCAGTGTCACAAGTGGGATCGTCACCCGCCACTCGGTCCCGCCGCCCGGACCTCAGAGCGTGAGCTGCCACTCCGTCAACTCGTCGACGGGCCGGAAGCCGAGCTGCTCGTTGATCCGGATCATGTGCCCGTTCTCCGCCGCGTTGAAGGTGTCGATCACGCGCAGCGCCGGCTCGTGCGCCAGGACGTGGCGGAGGTTCTCGATCTTCGTCAGCAGTCCGAGCCGGCGGCCGCGGTGCGCCGGGTCGACGATGGTGCTCTGCTGCCACGCGTGCCAGTCGGCGCTGGCGCCGAGGCTGAGCATGCTCCAGGCGACCAGCCGGCCGGAGGCCTCGTCGACCGCCCCGACGTGGTAGCGGCGGCTGCCCCGCAGGTCGAGCGCCCGCTCGGTGCCCCGAATCCGGTCCGCGTCGACCCGCTCCTGCTCCCACTGCAGGTCGCCGAGGGGCGTGTCGGTCATCATCCGGCCCTCCAGGTAGGCGACGTCGTGGACGTACTCCTCGGGGGTGCCCTGTCGCCAGCGGACCGGGCGGTAGCCCGCGGCGGCGCTGCGCGCGCCGGCCAGCAGGGTGTCCACCGCGGCCCGGTCGAGGGCGGTGGTGTCCAGCCGGCGGCGTACCTCCGTCAGGGCGGGGCGGGCGCCGGCCGCGGCGGCGAAGGCGCTCCCGGCGCTGTCGCGCGCCGGGCCGCCGGGCAGGGCCGAGACGACCTCGCCGACCACGCGCTTGCGCCCTGCGTCGCGCAGCAGCCGCACCCCGTGCTCGTGCAGCGCCCGGCCGACGCCCTGCCGCCGGTACGCGGGATGCACCACCAGCTCGGCGGCGGCGTTGTCGGTGTTGTCCAGTTGCGGCAGATCGAGGCGGAGCCAGCCGGCCGGCACCCCGTCGAGCCGGGCCAGCGCCCAGTGGACGACGAGACCCGGCATCGGGTGCCGGACCAGGGCCTCGAAGCGCCGCCGGCAGTACGGCGGGAGGTCCGGCACGTCCGCGTCGTTGGCCGCCGCGCCGATTTGGTACGCCGCGTCGACAGCGGTCTGGTCGTCCGGCTCGACCGGCGTGATGGAGATGCCCATGCGGTGAGCCTGCGGCCCGAACAGCGAGCGGGCCAGCGAATTTCTCGCTGGCCCGCTCGGACGTTGGTCGGGAGGGACGTCCGCACAACGCCTCCGGCGTTGGGTCGTAAGAACTGAAAGTCTCCGGCGAATCGCCCTCCCGCACGGAGCATCTTGCGCCGTCCGGTTCCTGCCGTCAAGTCCTTGTCGGCGGGTTTTCCGCACTCACAGCGAAAAGCCAGTTACCCGGCGGATCGACCCGATCCCCCGTCCGGGCGATCCGCCGTCCCCCGTCCGGCCGGGACGCCGGCCTCCTCGCCTGACCCCGTTCCGCCGCCTCCCGCCCTCCGG
>NZ_JBPQTL010000119.1:0-15118 GCF_051386295.1 Micromonospora sp. URMC 105
GTGTGGGGGATGGGGTTAGGGGCGGGTTGGTTCCTTGGCGAGGAGTTCGGCGATCTGGGCGGTGTTCAGGGCTGCGCCCTTGCGGAGGTTGTCGCCGGTGACGAAGAGGTCCAGGGCGCGGGGGTCGTCCAGGGCGCGTCGGATCCGGCCGACCCAGGACGGGTCGGTGCCGACCGCGTCGATCGGCATCGGGAACTCGCCCGCGGCGGGGTCGTCGACCAGGATCACGCCGGGGGCGTTGCGCAGCGCCTCCCGCGCACCCTCGGCGTCCACCTCGGTGGCGAAGACCGCGTGGACGGCCACCGAGTGGCCGGTCACCACCGGCACCCGTACGCAGGTCGCGGAGACCTTGAGGTCGGGCAGGCCGAGGATCTTGCGGGACTCGTTGCGGACCTTCATCTCCTCGGACGACCACCCGAGGTCGGCGAGCGACCCGGCCCACGGCACCACGTTCAGCGCCAGCGGCGCGGGGAACGGACCGAGTTCGTCGCCGACCGCCTGGCGCACGTCGCCGGGGCGGGAACCCAGCACCCGGTCCCCGGCGATCTTGCCGAGTTGCAGGTGCAGCGCGTCCACGCCGGCCTGCCCCGCCCCCGACACCGCCTGGTACGAGGCGAGCACCAGCTCGCGCAGCCCGTACTCGCGGTGCAGCGGGGCGATCGCCACGATCATGGCGAGGGTGGTGCAGTTGGCGCTGGCGATGATCCCCTTGGGCCGGTTGCGTACCTGCTCGGGGTTGATCTCCGGGACCACCAACGGCACGTCGCGATCCATCCGGAAGGCGCCCGAGTTGTCGACCACGACCGCCCCGCGCCGCACCGCGACCGGCGCCCACTCGGCGGAGACCTCGTCGGGCACGTCGAACATGGCCACGTCGACGCCGTCGAACGCCTCGGGGGTGAGCGCCCCGACGGTCAGCTCCTCGCCCCGGCAGCGCACCGTGCGCCCGACCGAGCGTTCCGAGGCGAGCAGCCGGATCTCACCCCAGACGTTGCGCCGGGAGGAGAGCAGGTCGCACATCACGGTTCCGACGGCGCCGGTCGCCCCGACGACGGCGAGCGTGGGCTGCGCCGACACGGGCGCTACCGTCCCGTCCCCGCGTAGACCACGGCCTCGGAGTCGCCGCCCAGCTCGAACTGGTCGTGGATGGCCCGGACCGCCTTGTCGAGGTCGGTGTCCCGGCAGACCACGGAGACCCGGATCTCCGAGGTGGAGATCATCTCGATGTTGACCCCGGCCGCGCCGAGCGCGGCGAAGAAGCCCGCGGCGACACCCGGGTGCGACCGCATGCCGGCGCCGATCAGCGACACCTTGCCGACGTGGTCGTCGTAGAGCAGGCCGCGGAACTTGACCGCTTCCTGGATCTTGCTGAGCGCGGCCATGGCGGTGGGACCGTCGGTCTTGGGCAGCGTGAACGAGATGTCCGTGCGGCCGGTGCCCTCGGTGGAGACGTTCTGCACGATCATGTCGATGTTGATCTCGGCGCCGGCCACGGTGTCGAAGATCTTCGCGGCGGCACCGGGCTCGTCGGGCACGCCGACGATCGTGATCTTGGCTTCACTGCGGTCGTGGGCGACCCCGGTGATCAGTGCCTGTTCCACGGGAAGGTCCTCCATCGATCCGGTGACCATGGTGCCGGTGTTGGTCGAGTATGACGAACGGACGTGGATCGGCAACCCCGCGCGCCGCGCGTACTCCACGCTGCGCAGGTGCAGCACCTTGGCGCCGCAGGCGGCCAGCTCCAGCATCTCCTCGTAGGTGATCTGCTTGATGTGCCGCGCGTTCGGCACGATCCGCGGGTCGGCGCTGAAGATGCCGTCCACATCGGTGTAGATCTCGCACACGTCGGCGCGCAGCGCGGCGGCGAGCGCCACGGCGGTGGTGTCCGAGCCACCCCGGCCCAGCGTGGTGACGTCCTTGGTGTCCTGCGAGACGCCCTGGAAACCGGCGACGATCACCACCGCGCCCTCGTCGAGCGCGCCCTTGAGCCGGCCCGGGGTGACGTCGATGATCCGCGCCCGCCCGTGCACCGAGGTGGTGATGACACCGGCCTGCGAGCCGGTGAAGGAGCGGGCCTCGTACCCCAGGTTGTGGATGGCCATGGCGAGCAGCGCCATGGAGATCCGCTCCCCGGCGGTGAGCAGCATGTCCAGCTCGCGCCCCGGCGGCAGCGGGCTGACCTGGTTGGCCAGGTCGAGCAGCTCGTCGGTGGTGTCACCCATCGCCGAGACCACCACCACGACGTCGTCGCCGGCTTTGCGGGCGGCGACGATGCGCTCCGCCACCCGCTTGATGCGCTCGGCGTTGGCGACGGAGGATCCGCCGTACTTCTGCACCACGAGTGCCACGACGGTGCACTCCCTCCCAGCGATGACCCTGAGCGTGCCGACGCCGCCGGGTCGAATGGTCCGGCGGCGCGTGTCAGACCTGTCCAGGGTATCGGTCGGTACGCGAGGACGGGTCGGGTGATCCCACCATCCGGCGGAAGCGGCAGGTCGACGGCCTGCCCGCGGCGGTCGCACCGGCCCCCGCCGCGGGCCGGTCGGCCCTCGGCCGCACGGGTCCGTGGGCGGCGGGCGCGCGGCGCAGAATGACCGGGTGCTTGCCCATCCGCGCGTGACGCGCCGGTCGATCGGTGCCCTGGCCCTGCTCCTGGCGGCGCTCCTCGCCGCCTGCACCGCCGACCGGCCGGCCCCGGCACCCACCGCCGGCTCCGCCGGCCCGGGGCCGGCCGAGGTGGACGCCGCCCGGGACGAGCTGGCCGCGCTGGCGGCGGCGGCACGGGACCGCCGGCTCACCGCCCGCTACACGCTCACCGGCACCGACGGGCCGGCCCGGGACGTCACGGTGGTCAGCGCCGCGGACGGCACCTGGCGGGTCGACGTACCGGCGGGCGCGCTCGGCGGTACGGCCGACGTCTCGCTGGCCACCACCGCGGACGGGCTCTTCCAGTGCGGCCTCCCGTCGGCCGGCCGCCCCGAGGCCGCGAGCTGCGTCCGGATCGGCGACCGGGGGGACTCCGTGCCACGCCGGCTGGACCCCCGGGTGCAGCACCCGTTCACCGACTGGCTGGAGGTGCTCACCGACCGGCGCGCCCCGCTCGCGGTCTCCCCCGCCGCCGCGCCCCCGGGCGTGGCCGGCACCTGCTACGCGGTGGAGACCACCTCCGCCTCGCTCAACCCGCCGCTGGACGTCGGGATCTACTGCTACGAGCCGGACGGGACGCCCACCTACGTCCGCGCCGCCCTCGGCACCCTCACCCTGGCCGGGCCGCCCGGGCCGGCACCGGCCACCGTGCCGCTGGCCGGGCCGGTGGTGAATGCCGAGCCGCTGGGCCTGGACGCGCCCGCGCCGACCGAGGTCCCGAGCGCGGGAACGTCCTGACCCCTCGCGGCGTTACGGGTGCGCTTGACCACATTTGCCCCCACCCGCCGGGTGGCACTAATCGCCCATACGGGACGCTCTTCGCATGGTCGACCTCACCCCGCTGCTCGCCTTCCGCTGGAGCCCCCGCGCCTTCGACCCGGCCGCCGCGCTGACCGGGGACGAGGCGTCCTCGCTGCTGGAGGCCGCCCGCTGGGCCCCGTCGGCGGGCAACGCCCAGCCCTGGCGGTTCGCCCTCGGCCACCGGGACGACGAGAGCTGGAAGCGGATCCTGGTCAGCCTTCCCGAGCACGACCAGCGCTGGGCCCGGCACGCCGCCGCCCTGGTGGTGGGCGCGCACGCCGGCACCGACCCGGAGCGGGCCGCGTACGACCTGGGGCAGGCGATGGCCCACCTCACCGTGCAGGCCACCGCGCTCGGCCTGCACGTGCACCAGATCAGCCGCTTCGACCGCGCCGCGCTCTGCGCCGACCTGGACCTGCCGCCCGCCGTACGCCCGCTGGTGGTGGCGGCCGTCGGCCGGCTCGGCGACCCGTTCGACCTGCCCGAGGAACTGCGGCGACGGGAGACCGCGCTGCGCCACCGGCAGCCGGTGCACGCCCTGCTGCTGCGCTGAGCACTGCGACCGCCGTGACTCCGATCCCATACTCCGGACCTACCTTCCCACCCCCCGTCTCACCACGTAGGGTGACCTTGTCATGTGGCAGGCGTACCTTCTCCTTGGTCGCCGCGACGAGGCCTGACCGGCCGGCACCTCGTCGCGGAGTCGAACCGCGCCGTCCAGCAGATCCGAACTTCCTCTCGGCCCCGTCCGGGCACCGTCGCCCGGCACTCGCCGACACCTTCCGATTGCTGACGCCCGACATGACCCACGGGAGCACTCCGCCATGGCTCAACCCGCCACTGACGCCGAGACCGATCCGATCGCCCGGCAGCGCCCCAGCCGGATGCCGTTCCGCCGCTACCAGCCGTACCAGCAGCAGTTCCGCATCGACCTGCCGGACCGCGCCTGGCCGACCCGGCACGTCGAGGCCGCGCCCCGCTGGTGCGCGGTCGACCTGCGCGACGGCAACCAGGCCCTGATCGACCCGATGTCCCCGGAGCGCAAGCGCCGGATGTTCCAGCTGCTGGTGCAGATGGGCTACAAGGAGATCGAGGTCGGCTTCCCCTCGGCCAGCCAGACCGACTTCGACTTCGTCCGGCAGCTGATCGAGCAGGACCTGATCCCGGAGGACGTCACCATCCAGGTGCTCACCCAGTGCCGGGAGCACCTGATCGACCGGACGTTCGAGTCGCTGCGCGGTGCCCGGCGGGCGATCGTGCACTTCTACAACTCCACCTCGACGCTGCAGCGCCGGGTGGTCTTCGGGCTGGACCGCGACGGCATCACCGACATCGCCACCCAGGGTGCGCGGCTCTGCCAGAAGTACGCCGAGATTCACACCCCGGACACCGACATCCACTACGAGTACTCGCCGGAGTCGTACACGGGCACCGAGCTGGAGTACGCGCTGGAGGTCTGCGCCAAGGTCATCGAGGTCGTCGACCCGACCCCCGACCGCAAGCTGATCCTCAACCTGCCGGCCACCGTCGAGATGGCCATGCCGAACGTGTACGCCGACTCGATCGAGTGGATGCACCGGCACCTGCCCCGGCGGGACAGCGTGGTGCTGAGCCTGCACCCGCACAACGACCGGGGCACCGGGGTAGCCGCCGCCGAGCTGGGCCTGCTGGCCGGCGCGGACCGGATCGAGGGCTGCCTGTTCGGCAACGGCGAGCGCACCGGCAACGTGGACCTGGTGACGCTGGGGCTGAACCTGTTCTCCCAGGGCATCGACCCGATGATCGACTTCTCGAACATCGACGAGGTGAAGCGGGCCGTCGAGTACTGCAACCAGCTGCCAGTGCACGAGCGCCACCCGTACGCGGGCGACCTGGTCTACACCGCCTTCTCCGGCTCCCACCAGGACGCGATCAAGAAGGGCTTCGACGCGCTGGCCGCGGACGCGGCGGCGGCCGGGGTGCCGATCGACCAGCAGCAGTGGGCGGTGCCGTACCTGCCGATCGACCCGAAGGACCTGGGCCGCACCTACGAGGCGGTCATCCGGGTCAACTCGCAGTCCGGCAAGGGCGGCATCGCGTACATCATGAAGACCGAGCACCAGCTCGACCTGCCGCGCCGGCTCCAGATCGAGTTCTCCGGGGTGGTTCAGCAGGTCACCGACCACGACGGCGGCGAGGTCGACCCGGGCACCATGTGGGAGATCTTCGCGGGGCACTACCTGCTCGACCACCAGAGCGACCCGGCCGTCACCCTGGCCGGCTACACGATCGGCACCGTCGACGGCAAGGTCGAGATCGAGGCCGAGGTGGGCCTGGGCGGGGAGCGCCGCGCGCTCGCCGCGGTCGGCAACGGCCCGATCGACGCGTACGTCAACGCGTTGCAGGCGGTCGGCGTGGCGGTACGCGTGCTCGACTACCACGAGCACGCGCTCTCCTCCGGTGGTGACGCGCAGGCCGCCGCGTACGTCGAGTGCGAGGTCGACGGTCGTACGGTGTGGGGCGTCGGGATGGACGCCAACATCGTCACCGCCTCGGTGAAGGCGGTCACCAGCGCGGTCAACCGCGCCCGCGGCTGAAGCAGGCGGCGGGGTCCGGCTCCGGCCGGGCCCTGCCGCCCGGCACCGTCCGGCCGGAACGGCCCCGGCCGACCGGCCATGACCACCGACCGTGGCGACCGAACGTCACGACTCGGGCGGGGTGGACGCGGGCGACGAGTCGCGGGGCTGCGACGGCGGGGCCGCGTCCCTGGGCGGCCGGTGCACGAGCAGGCCGGCCGTGGCCGCCCCGACCAGCAGCAGCCCGGCACACCAAGCCATCGCCCCCCGGTACGCGGGGGTCAGCTCGGCCGACTGGGCGTACCCGGTGCCGGAGAGCCCGACCAGCAGCGGTAGCGCGGCCACCGCGAGCAGGCCGCCCACCCGGGACGCGGCGTTGTTGAAGCCGCTCGCCACCCCGGCGAAGCGGTCGGAGACCGCGGCCAGCACCGAGGCGGTCAGCGGTGCCACCACCAGGGTCAGCCCCACGCCGAACACGAGCACCCCGGGCAGCACGTCCACCCAGTACGAGGCGCCCGGGCCGACCCGGCGTAGCAGCAGCAGGCCCACGGCGGCGACGACCGGGCCGACGGTCAGCGGCAGCCGCGGCCCGATCCGCGCCGACAGGGCACCGGCGCGGGCCGACCCGAGCAGCAGCACCGCGGTCATCGGGACGGTGGCCAGCCCGGTGCGGACCGCCGACCAGCCCACGACGTTCTGGAGATAGACGGCGAAGAAGAACATGAAGCCGCCGAGCGCCGCGTAGACGATCACGGTGAACAGGTTGAGCACCGAGAAGAGCCGGCTGCTGAACAGCCCGGTGGGGAGCATCGCCGCGTCGCCCCGGCGCCGCTCCACCAGCACGAAGAACACCGCGCCCAGTACGCCCACCAGCACGGCCAGCAGCACCGGGAGCGAGCGGACGCCCCGCGCCGGGGCGTCGATCAGCGCGTACGTGACGCCGGCCAGGCCGAGCGCGCCGAGCAGCGCCCCCGGCACGTCGAAGCGCTGTCCCCCGCCACGCGAGGCGTTCTCGTCACGGCTCTCCGGGACCCAGCGCAGCGCCGCCAGGATCACCGCCACCGCCACCGGCACGTTGACGAAGAAGATCCACCGCCAGGAGAGCGCGTCGACCATCCAGCCGCCGAGGAAGGGGCCGAGCGCGGTGGACACCCCGGACAGCCCGGACCACGCGCCGATGGCCCGGCCCCGGTCGTCCGGGTGGAAGCTGGCCTGCAGCACGCTGAGCGAGCCCGGGGTGAGCAGCGCCCCGCCAGCCCCCTGGAGGAACCGGGCGGCGACCAGCCAGCCGGTGTCCTGGGCCAGGCCGCAGAGGACGGAGGCGCCGGCGAACCAGACCACCCCGATCAGGAAGAGCCGGCGTCGGCCGAAGCGGTCCCCGAGCGCCCCGCCCAGCAGCACGAACGCGGCCAGCGTCAGCAGGTAGCCGTTGACCGTCCACTGCAGATCCGCGATGGTCGCGTCGAGTTCGTCGCCGAGCCGGGGCAGTGCGACGTTGACCACCGTGCTGTCCAGGAAGACCATTCCGGAGGCGAGGATCGCGGCCAGCAGGGCACCCCGACCGGCGCCGCTGCGCATCCGCAGCGCGTGAGCGGGTGTGGGCATGGGTACCAATCTGCCCGCGCCCGGGTGAGAGATTCCACGAAACGCCGAAACCGTGCCCGGGTACTGTGCGGGATCGCCGGGAGCCCGCAAGCTGGAGAGGTGTCGTCTGTGCGTACCAGATCAGGAGCCCGTGGGACGGCGGCCGCCGCGCTCGCCGCGGTGCTCGCCCTCGGCGTCGGCGGTTGCGACGTCTCGCTCGACGAGCCGGAGGCGCCGCCGAGCAGCGCCGGCAACGTCGGTGAGCAGCTCGCCGAGCTGACCGTCGCCAAGGCGGGCTCGATGCGGGGTTACAGCCGTGAGCGCTTCCCGCACTGGCGGGACACCGGCACCAACTGCGACGTCCGGGACAGCGTGCTCAAGCGCGACGGCGAGGACATCCGCCTCTCCGGCTGCAACGTGGTCGCCGGGCACTGGGAGAGCGTCTACGACGGGCGCAGCTTCACCGATCCCTCCGACGTGGACGTCGACCACATGGTGCCGTTGGCCAACGCCTGGCGCTCGGGCGCGAACGAGTGGGACGACGCCCGGCGCGGCGAGTTCGCCAACGACCTGACCCGCCCGCAGCTCATCGCGGTTTCCGCGTCCTCGAACCGGGCAAAGGGTGACCAGGACCCGTCGCAGTGGAAACCGGCGAACCGGTCGTACTGGTGCAAGTACGCCGAGAGTTGGGTGACGGTCAAGCATCACTGGCGGCTGACGGTGACCAGCGCCGAGAAGGCCGCCCTCAGCGACATGTTGGAGGGTTGCACATGGGCGAACAAGCCGTGACCGGGGCGGGGGCGACCCCCGCGCCGGAGCAGGCGCCGGACGCCGGCGGGGAGAACGCGGCCGCCGCCACCGGCAGCGGCGGCACCGGCACGACCGCCGCCACCGCCGGGATGACCGCCGACGGGCACCCGGCGGCGCCCGCCGCCGTGCCCGGTGCGGGCATGAGCGCCGACGCCGGTGCCGGCGGATCACCCCGGGAGCTGACCGCGGACCTGGTGGCCGGGCCCGGCGGGGTGATGACCGACGAGGTCGGCGTGGTCACCGGCGACCTGACCTTGCAGACCCGGTACGCCGACGGCCAGGTCACCCTCGCCGTGCAGTACAAGGACGCCGACGAGTGGTACGCGGTGACCGGCGGGAAGGCCGCGCTGGCCGACCCGGCCGGCCTGGACGCCGTGCACGCCGTCGCGGTCGCCCTGCTCCACCGCCCGGAGGGCTGAGACAGACCGAGGCCCGGCGACCCTGCGGGGTCGCCGGGCCTCGGCACGTGCTCACGGAGTCGGGATCAGCTCACCGGTGTCGCCCGGCGCCCCACCGTCGTCCGGCCGGACCAGCTCCGGCTCGACCTCGTGCGGCCGGATCCGCCCGGCCGCGATCTCCTCGGCGTAGTGGCAGGCGACCCGGTGCCCGCTCACCACCTCGCGCAGCGCCGGCCGCTCGTCGGCACATCGGGTCGGCTGCGCCCACGGGCACCGGGTGTGGAAACGGCACCCGGAGGGCGGGTTGGTCGGCGAGGGCAGGTCGCCGGCGAGCAGGATCCGCTCGCGGCGGTCCTCCACCAGCGGGTCCGGCACCGGCACCGCCGACATCAGCGCCTTCGTGTACGGGTGCATCGGCTCCCGGTAGAGGTCGTCGCTGGACGCCTCCTCGACCAGGCCGCCCAGGTACATCACGCCCACCGTGTCGGCGATGTGCCGGACCACCGCCAGGTCGTGCGCGATGATCAGATACGTCAGGCCGCGCTCGTTCTGCAGGTCCTCCAGCAGGTTGAGCACCTGCGCCTGGATGGACACGTCGAGCGCCGACACCGGCTCGTCGGCGACGATCAGCTCCGGGTTGAGCACCAGCGCCCGGGCGATGCCGATCCGCTGCCGCTGGCCGCCGGAGAACTCGTGCGGGTACTTGCTCAGCGCCGACGCGGGCAGGCCGACGGCCTCCAGGGTCTCCCGCAGCCGCCGGCTCGTCTCCGCCTTGTCGTCGGCGAGGCCGTGCGCCTTGAGTCCCTCGACCAGCAGCGACTCCACCGACTGCCGGGGGTCCAGGCTGGACAGCGGATCCTGGAAGATCATCTGCATCCGGCGCCGGGCCAGGCGCATCTTCTCGCCCTTGAGCTGCCGGACGTCGGTGCCGTCGAAGACGATCTCGCCGTCGGTCGGCTCGACCAGCCGCAGCAGGCCCCGGCCCAGCGTCGACTTGCCGCAGCCCGACTCGCCGACCAGCCCGTACGTCTCACCCGCCTGGATGGAGAGGGAGACGCCGTCGACGGCGTAGACGTAGCCGACGGTGCGGTCGAAGAGCAGGCCGCTCTTGATCGGGAAGTGGACCTTGAGGTCGCGCAGTTCGACCAGTGGTCCGGTCCGCTCGGTCACGGGACCGCCACCTCCTCGGAAACGGGGTTGTTGCAGCGAAGGTCGCCGCCGGTGGCGGTGGGCTCCAGCGGAGGCGGGCCCTCCAGGCAGGCGTCCACCACGTTGTCGCAGCGCGGCGCGAAGGCGCACCCCTCGGGCCACGGGATGTTGTCGGCCACCGAGCCGCGGATCGCGTGCAGCCGCTCGCCGCGCGGCGAGTCCAGCCGCGGCACCGAGCTGAGTAGCCCGTGGGTGTACGGGTGCCGGGCCCGGGCGAACAGCTCGTGCCGGGCGGCCCGCTCCACCACCTTGCCGCCGTAGAGCACGTTGACCGTGTCGCAGAGACCGGCCACCACGCCCAGGTCGTGGGTGATCATGATCAGCGCGGTGCCGGTCTCGTCGACCAGCTGCTTGAGCAGGGTGAGGATCTGCGCCTGGATGGTCACGTCCAGCGCGGTGGTCGGCTCGTCCGCGATCAGCAGCCGCGGCTTGCAGGCCAGCGCGATGGCGATCAGCGCGCGCTGCCGCATGCCGCCGGAGATCTGGTGCGGGTACTCCTTGAGCCGCCGGTCCGGGTCGGGGATGCCGACCGCGTCGAGCAGTTCCTTCGCCTCCCGCAGCGCCTTCTTCCGGTCCATCCCCTGGTGCCGCTCCAGCACCTCGGCCACCTGCACACCGATCGGGATCACCGGGTTCAGCGAGGAGAGCGGGTCCTGGAAGATCATGCCGATGTCCCGGCCGCGCCGGTCCCGCATGTCGTCCGCGCGGAGCTTGAGCAGGTCCGTGCCGTCGAAGAGCACCTCGCCGCTGACCTTGTTGCCCCGCTTGGGCAGCAGGCCCATGATCGCCAGGCTGGTCACGCTCTTGCCGCAGCCGGACTCGCCGACCAGGCCGACGGTCTGCCCCGGCTCCACGCTGAAGCTCACCTTGTCGACGGCGGTGAACGGCCGCTCGCCCCGCCGCTGGAACACCACGCTCAGGTCGCGTACGTCGAGCAGGCTCATCGGGTCACTTCCTCACTGCACTGGTGCTTCGCTCGCCGGCGGCCTCCGCCGGCGGTGCTGGTCCGCCGCACCGCCGTCACCGCCGGTTCTTCGGGTCGATGGCCTCGCGCATCGCCTCACCGAGGAGGGTGAAGCCGAGCGCGACCACGATGATGGCGAGCGCCGGGTAGTAGGCCAGCTCGGGGCGGACCTCGAAGTAGCGCTGGCCGTCCACGCCGAGCATCAGGCCCCACTCGGCGCGGTTGATGTCCGGGTCGCCGAGGCCGAGGAAGGAGAGCGCGGCGGCGTCCAGGATCGCCACCGCGAAGGTGAGCGTGGCCTGCACGATCACCGCGGTCAGCGAGTTGGGCAGCATGTGCCGCAGCACGATGTTGCGTTCCTTGACGCCGAGCGCCCGGGCGGCGAGCACGTGGTCGCTCTCCCGCTGGGCGAGCATCGACCCGCGCAGCAGCCGGGCGAAGATCGGCACGTTGACGATGGCCACCGCGAAGATGACCGTCCACTGGCTGGACCGGCTGGCCATGGCGACCAGGGTGATCGCCAGCAGCAGGCTGGGCAGCGCCAGCATCACGTCGGTGAGCCGCATCAGGACGACGTCGACCCAGCCGCCGAAGGCACCCGCGATCGCGCCGAGCAGCACGCCGAGGCTGAGCCCGATCAGGGTGGCAAGAACACCGACGAAGAGGGTCTGCCGGCTGCCGTGGATCAGGCGGGACAGGAAGTCGCGGCCCAGCGGGTCGGATCCCAGCGGGTGCTCCGCGCTGGCGCCCGGGATGCTGTCGACCGTGAGGTTCTTGGTCAGCGCGTCGAAGCGCTGCACCGGGTCGTGCGGGGCGATCAGCGGGGCGAAGACCGCCACCAGGACGAACAGCCCGACGATGGTGGCGCCGACGATGGCCACCGGGTTGCGGCGGAGCCGGCTCAGCGCGTCGCGGAAGAGGCTGACGCCGCCCTTCTCGGCGCTGGCCCGGGCCAGCTCCTCCAGCCGCGCCTTCTTCCGGTCGCCGAGCAGGCCGATACTGCGTTCGCTCATGCCGTCGCCTCGCTTCGCTCGCCGGTGCGGTACCCGGCCGTGATCTGCTCGCTCATCGCACACGCACCCGGGGGTCGATGAAGGCGTAGGAGAGGTCGACCAGCAGGTTGACCATCACGAAGATCAGCGCGGCGAGCAGGATGATCGCCTGGAGGACCGGGTAGTCCCGGCCGCCGCTGATCGAGTCGGTGATCAGCGTGCCGAGCCCGCCCCAGTTGTAGACCTTCTCGGTGAGCACGGCGCCGGAGAGCAGCGCGCCGGTCTGCAGGCCGATGGTGGTGACCACCGGCAGCAGGGCGTTGCGCAGGATGTGCCGGCCGCGGATGGTGCGGTGCCGCAGACCCTTGGCCTCGGCGGTGCGCACGTAGTCCTCGTTGAGCACGTCGAGCACGCTGGCCCGGGTGATCCGCACGATCACCGCGAGCGGGATGGTGGCCAGCGTGACCGCCGGCAGGATCAGGTGCCAGAGCGCGTCGGCGGTGGCGTCGAACTCCCGGGTGAGCAGGCTGTCGAGGACGAAGAAGCCGGTGACCTCGGTGTTGTCCAGCCCGGTGCTGACCCGCCCGGAGGGCGGGAACCAGTGGATGCTCTGGGTGAAGACGTCCTTGAGCAGGTAGCCCAGGAAGAAGATCGGGATCGAGATGCCGAGCAGGGTGCCGGCGATGGTCAGGTTGTCCGGCCAGCGGCCCCGCCAGCGGGCGGCGAGGTAGCCGAGCGGGACACCCAGACCCACCGCGATGATCATCGCGGCGAGGGCCAGCTCGATGGTGGCGGGGAAGGCCCGGCCGAGCACCTCGGTGACCGGGTCACCGGACCGGATGGAGTTGCCGAAGTCCCCGGTGAGGACCCGCTGCATGAACTTGCCGTACTGCACCAGGATCGGCTGGTCGTAGCCGAGCGCCTTGATCAGCAGGGCGCGGCGTTCCGGGGTGGCCCGCTCACCGAGCAGCGCCTCCACCGGGCCGCCGGGCAGGTTCCGCAGCCAGATGAAGATCAGCGCCGACAGCGCTATCAGGGTCACCACCAGCTGCAGCAGGCGGCGGACTATGACTCGCAACATCTCTCACACACCAGACTCTCGATGTTCGCGGAATCGGCCCGGGCCGGGGTGGAGCCCCCGACCCGGGCCGATTCGCGCCTACGGCGTCAGCCGACGTACGTCACTTGCTGACGCTGACCGTGTTGAACCGCTCGTCGGTCAGCGGGCTGGCGATCACGCCCTTGACGTCCTTCGTGACGACGATGGCCGGCGGGGCGTGCCAGACCGGCACGGCCGGCAGCCACTTGGTGGCGATGTCCCGGTTGACCTGCTCCCAGGCCGCCTTCTTGGCCGCCTCGTCGACGGTGGCGTCGGCCTTGGCGATGGCGTCGAACATCTCGGTCATCGCCTGGTCGCCGAACTCGACCTTGCCCCGGCCGAAGAACGTGCCGACGAAGTTGCCCGGGTCGTTGTAGTCACCGGTCCAGCCCAGGATGTGCAGGTCCTGCTTGCCGAACTGCTGCACGTCGTCCTTGAAGCCACCGTTCCACGGGCGCGGCACACCGTTGACCTTGATGCCCACGGCCTGCAGGTCGTTGGCGAGAACGGTGAAGATCTCCTGCGGGTTCGGCATGTACGGCCGCGAGACGTCCGGCGGGTAGTAGAAGTTGAGGGTCAGACCCTCGGCGCCGGCCTCCTTGAGCAGCTGCTTGGCCTTCTCCGGGTTGTAGTCGTACTTCTGCGTGTCCGGCGCGTAGCCGAGCACGGTGTCCGGCATGAACTGGTCGGCGACCTTGGTGCCACCCGGGCCCTTGGTCTGCACGAGCTGCTGACGGTTGAGGGCGTAGGCGATCGCCTGGCGCACCCGCAGGTCCTTCAGCTTCGGGTTCTTCTGGTTGATGCCCAGGTAGAGGATGTTGAACGCAGGCCGGTCGAGAACCTGGAAGCCCTCACCGGAGAGCGCCTTGCGGTCGGCCGGGGCCGGGAAGTCGATGCCCTGGACGGTGCCCGCGCGCAGCTCCTGCTTGCGGGTGTTCTCGTCCTTGATGATCTTGATGATCAGCTTGTCGACCTTGGCCTTCTCCCCGAAGTAGTCCGGGTTCCGGTTCAGGGTGATCTCGTTCTTGGCCTTGTCCCAGCCGCCGAAGGTGAACGGACCGGTGCCGACCGGGGTGCTGGTCGCGAACGAGCTGTACTCGAAGGAGTCGCCGTTCTGCTTGACCGTGTCGGCGTCACCCTTCTTCAGGGCGTCCGGGCTGGCGATGGAGAGCGCGGTCAGCGCGAAGGCGCCGGGGAACGCGCCCTTGTACTGGTTCAGCGTGATGACGGCGGTGCCGTCGTCCTTCGCCTCGCACTTGTTGTAGACCGGCTTGCCGGCGTCCGGGTTCTCGTTCTTCGCGAAGCCGCCGAAGACGTCCATGTAGTAGATCATCTGCGACTGGGCGGCGGCGCCCTTCATGTTGTACCAGCGGTCGAAGTTGAAGCAGACCGCCGTGGCGTTGAAGGGGGTGCCGTCGTGGAACTTCACGCCCTGGCGCAGCTTGAAGGTCCAGACCTTGCCCTCAGGGTCGTGCTCCCAGCTCTCGGCCAGGCCGCCCTGCAGCTCCGCCGTGCCCGGCTTGTGCTGGATGAGGGTGTCGTACATCTGCCGGATCGGCCGGAACGACTCACCGTCGTCGTTGAAGATCGGGTCGAAGTTCTTGGGGTCACCGGCACCCGCGAAGATGAAGGTGCCGCCCGTCTTGGCCTCGCCACTGTCGTCGCTGCGGTCGCTCTCCGCACAGCCGGCCGCGCCGACCGCCAGGGCTGCAACGGCCGCGAGGGTCACAGCCGTTCTGAGCCTTCTCGCCTGCATCTCTCACCTCTGTCATCCGCGTGACCACGCCGGTTCATGGCTCGGTCCGTGAGCGGGAGGCTATGACAGGAGACACAGAAGCGGAACGGCCGTTAGGCAATCGCTATCAAGCCGACACCAAGCGACCGGGTCTGACACCCTCGGATCGGCGGACAAACGGGACTGTCACACCTGGCACCCCGTCCGAGAGTGTCCGCGCCCGGTCGGCCCGAACCCCCCAAAACCCCTCCCCCGGGCCACCGCCCGCCCCCGCCAGGTCCTCTTCGGGTACGCGGACACCCGTCCCCGCCTGCCGCCAAGCGGA
>NZ_JBPQTL010000120.1:0-14999 GCF_051386295.1 Micromonospora sp. URMC 105
CGGCGACCTCGGCGAGTCCATGATCAAGCGTGACCTGGGCGTGAAGGACATGAGCAACCTGCTGCCCGGGCACGGTGGCCTGATGGACCGGCTCGACTCGATCCTCTTCGCCGTTCCCACCGCGTACCTGCTGCTGGCGGTCTTCGTGCCGGTGGTGGGCTGAGGCATGAATCACGTCCGGCAGAGCGTGTCGCCCGCCCGGTGGGGGTCGATTCGGCACCTCCGGAGGGGTGTGTTCCGCGGTCGGCGTGACAGACTGGACCGGCCATGACGAGCCTGCCTGTGATCCCCGTAGACCCCGACGCCCCCGGGCGGCGGCCCACGATGCCTCCCCGCCACCTCGCCGACCTGGACCTGCCGGGCCGGCAGGCGCTGGTGACCGAGCTGGGCGAGCCGGCCTTCCGGGCCAAGCAGGTCTCCAACCACTACTTCGGCCGGCTGGTACGCGACCCGGAGTTGATGACCGACCTGCCGGCGGCGAGCCGGGAGCGGCTGGCCGGCGCGCTGCTGCCGACCCTGCTCAACCCGGTCCGCGAGATGGCCTGCGACGACGGCGCCACCCGCAAGGCGCTCTGGCGGCTGCACGACGGCTCGCTGGTGGAGAGCGTGCTGATGGGTTACCCGGACCGGGTCACCGTCTGCATCTCCAGCCAGGCCGGCTGCGGCATGGCGTGCCCGTTCTGCGCCACCGGTCAGGCCGGCCTCACCCGCAACCTCTCCACCGCGGAGATCGTCGACCAGGCGGTGTACCTGGCCGGGGTGGCGGCCTCCGGCGCGGTGGCGGGCTCGCCCCCGCGGCTGTCGCACGTCGTCTTCATGGGCATGGGCGAGCCGCTGGCGAACTACAACCGGGTGATCGCGGCGATCCGCCGGCTGGTCGCGCCGGCCCCCGAGGGGCTGGGCCTGTCGCAGCGGCACATCACCGTTTCCACGGTCGGCCTGGTTCCGGCCATCCGCCGACTGGCCAGCGAAGACCTCTCAGTGACCCTTGCGCTGTCGCTGCACGCGCCCGATGATGATCTGCGCGACGAACTCGTGCCGGTCAACCAGCGCTGGAAGGTAGCCGAGGTGCTGGACGCAGCGTGGGACTACGCGGCCCGGACGGGGCGCCGCGTGTCGATCGAGTACGCGATGATCAAGGACGTGAACGACCAGCCGTGGCGGGCGGACCTGCTCGGGCGGCTGCTGGCCGGCAAGTTGGCCCACGTGAACCTCATCCCGCTCAACCCGACACCCGGCAGCCGCTGGGACGCGAGCTCGAAGCCGGTCGAACGGGAGTTCGTCCGGCGACTCCGCGAGGCCGGGGTCTCCACGACGGTGCGAGACACCCGGGGGCGCGAGATCGACGGCGCGTGCGGGCAGTTGGCTGCCGCCGAGGACAGGGACACCGACGCGCCGCGCGGGCGTGACCGGGCGTAGCGACGAGACCAGGAGACATAGTGGCGAGTCAGGGTCAGCGTTTCCGGCGTAAGGCGCTCCGCCGGGGATACAAGGTCGACGAGGTGGACGCCTTCCTGGACCGGGTCGAGGCGACACTCGCCGGCCAGCCGGTCGGCGCGCCCGTGGCCTCCCAGGAGGTCCACGACGTCGTCTTCCGGGTCCGCTTCAACGGCTACGACGAGTGGCAGGTCGACCTGCACCTGGATCGGGTCGAGCGGCAGCTGGCCGAGCTGGAGGAGCGCAGCGGCTTGGCCGGCCGCGGCGCCGACCCGCGGGGCGCCGACCGCCTCGGCCCGCCGATGCGTGACGACCACCGCGGCCTGTCGCCGGTGCCGCAGCCGCTCCCGCCGCGTGCCATGCCGGCCCAGGCCGGCCCGCAGGGCTACGGCAACCGCTACGACGAGCCCACCGGCGCCTTCGCCGGCGGCTACGACGCCCCCCGGGGCGGGTACGACGCGCCGCGTGGCCCGGCCGGTCCGGGCCCCGGTGCCCCGATGGGTCCGGGCGGTCAGATGGGGCACGGCGGCCCGCCGCAGCGCGGCCTGCCCGCCGGTCCGGGCGGCTACGGCGCGCCGGAGGGCGCTCCCGGTGGCTACGGTGCGCCGGAGGAGCCGCGGTTCGACGGTTTCGAGGCGGGCCGGCACGGCCGCACCGACATGACCGCCGAGATCCGGATGCCGGAGCGGGAGCTGCGCGACATGCGCGGGCGTGGCCCGGCCGGCCCGCCGCCCATGCAGCAGCCGGCGCTGGGTGGCCCGCCGCCGATGGCCGGTCCGCCGCCGATGGCCGGTCCGCCGGTGGGTGGCCCGCCGATGGCCGGCCCGCCCGGCAGCGACCTCTACCGGGTGGACCAGATTCGGCGCAGCTTCCAGGTGCGCCGCTTCGGCAGCGGGTACGACCCGGACCAGGTGGACCGGTTCTTCGAGACCCTGCTCGGCGGCATGCAGGGGCGCAACCCGATGCCGGTGAACCCGAAAGACCTGGACACCCTGCGCTTCGGGCTGGTGCCGGGCGGCTACTTCGAGGCCGAGGTCGACGCCGCCCTCAAGGACGTGCAGGACATCCTCTTCGGCCGCTGACCGGCCCGGCGAGGACCGATGTGACGAAGGGCCCACCCCCGACGGGGGTGGGCCCTTCGTACGTGTCCGGTCCGGCGCGCCGGTCGGGTCAGGAGCGCAGGCCGTTGCGGCGCAGCACGACGTCGCCGATGACGATCGCCAGCAGCAGCGCGGCCAGGCCGACCAGCCAGATGTCCTCGACCCTGCCCTCGTGGTTGCCGCACAGCATCGCCAGCAGCGCCAACGCGGAGACCACCGCGCCGATCCGTCCGGACCTGCGGTGCCCGGGCTTGTGCTGATCTGGCGCGGTTACCGGCTCGCTTCCTGCCACTGTCGGTCCTTCCCTCGCGATCGGATCTCCGGTTAGTCTGGCACGCCCCGTACGGGGCCCGGCGAAGGGTCCGGCCTGATGGGGGTACGCGGGCGGGACACCGCCGGGCGGCCCGGGCCGACGGACCCGGCCAGGGGCGGGCGCAGCGGCGGTACCGGCGTCGCGGGTCGGCGGCCGGACTGCCTCCGGTAGCGTTCTGACGTACACCTTGATTGTCGTTTTGAGGGGGACTGCGGTGCGAGTGACCGGTACGGGACATGCCAGCATGCGGATCGACACGGCCGCGGGCAGCATCCTGTGCGACCCGTGGGTCAACCCCGCCTACTTCGCCTCGTGGTTCCCCTTCCCCGACAACTCCCAGCTCGACTGGGAGGCGCTCGGCGACGTCGACTACCTGTACGTCTCGCACCTGCACCGTGACCACTTCGACGCCGCCCACCTCAAGCGGTACGTCTCCAAGGACGCCACGGTGCTGCTCCCCGAGTTCCCCACCTCGGAGATGGAGGACGAGCTGCGGGCGCTGGGCTTCACGAAGTTCCTGAAGGCCCCGAACGAGCAGGTCGTGGAGCTCGACGGCGGCCTGAAGATCATGATCCAGGCGCTGACCAGCCCGACCGACGGCCCGATCGGCGACTCCTCGCTCTGGGTGGAGTACGACGGCGTCCGGCTGCTCAACCAGAACGACGCCCGCCCGACCGACCTGAGCGTCTTCGCCGAGCTGGGCCACGTGCACGCGCACCTGCTGCAGTTCTCCGGCGCGATCTGGTACCCGATGGTCTACGAGCTGCCGCAGGCGGCGAAGACCGCGTTCGGCAAGCAGAAGCGGGACCGGCAGTTCGACCGCACCTGGCGTTACATCGACGACCTGAAGGCCGACCACGTCTTCCCGATCGCCGGCCCGCCGTGCTTCCTCGACGACGCGCTGTGGCAGTTCAACGACATCCACGGCGACGAGGGCAACATCTTCCCCGACCAGTCCGTCTTCATGGCGGAGTACGCCAAGGTGGGCGGCACCAACGGCATCGTGCTGCTGCCGGCCAGCGTCGCCGAGGTGACCACGCAGGGCGCCAGCACCACCCACCCGGTGCCGGTGGAGGAGTTCTTCGCGAACAAGACCGCGCACCTGGAGGAGATGCGGGAGCGCAAGCGCCCGATCATCGAGGCGGAGAAGGCGTCCTGGCGGCACCCCGAGGTGGACGTGCTCGGCGAGATGAAGCGCCGCATCGAGCCGCTGCTGGACGAGTCGATCTACCTGGCCAAGGGCGTCGGCGGCCCGGTCCGCTTCGACCTGGTCGGCTACGACGGCGAGAGCGTCGAGTCGATCGTGGTGGACTTCCCGGGCAAGGAGGTCCGCCCGTACGCCGACGAGAAGGTGCGCTACCGCTTCCGTACCGAGCGGGCGCTGATCGAGCACCTGCTGCACATCGGCGAGGTGGACTGGGTCAACTCCCTCTTCCTCTCCTGCCGCTTCTCGGCGGCCCGGATCGGCCAGTACAACGAGTTCGTCTACGCCTTCTTCAAGTGCCTGTCCGAGGAGCGCCTCCAGTACGCCGAGGGCTGGTACGACGAGCACGAGCGGGCCGTCGACGCGGAGGACATCACCATCGGCGACTGGGTGGTGCAGCGCCGCTGCCCGCACCTGAAGGCGGACCTGAGCCGGTTCGGCATCGTCGACGGCGACCAGCTCACCTGCCAGCTGCACGGCTGGAAGTTCGACCTGCCCAGCGGGCGCTGCCTGACCAGCGTCGGCCACAAGGTCCGCGCGCACCGCGCCGACGAGCAGACCCCGGCGCCGGCCGGGGAGGCGCTGAGCTAACGGTTTCCCCGCGCCCGCCGCCCCCGCCGGGTGACCATCAGGTCGGAGAAGGGGGCGGCGTGGCCGACGGCGCGGACAGGAGCGGGTACCGGTTCCGGCGGAACCGGGAGATGGTCCGGGACGCCTCCCGGGTGGAGACGTTCAGCGACGGGGTCTTCGCGGTCGTGCTGACGGTGATGGCCGTCGAACTGCTGCAGAACGGCCCCGCCCGGGCGGGCGGGAGCTTCCCGACGCCCTCGCCCAGGCGTGGCCGTCCTACCTGGCGTACGTGATCACCTTCGGGATCGCCGGCCAGATCTGGCTCGGCCATCACAACATGTGGCGGTACGTGGTCCGGGTCGACCAGCTGCTGCTGGTGCTCAACCTGCTCGTGCTGCTCTTCGTGGCCGCCATCCCGTTCACCGCCGACCTGCTGGCGGAGAACCTGCGCAGCAGTGAGAACGAGCAGCGGCTGACCGCGGCCCTCTACCTCGGCACCGTGCTCGGCGAGTCGCTCTTCTTCAACCTGAGCTGGTGGTGGGCGCGGAGGCGGCGGCTGCTCCATCCCGACCTGGATCCCCAGCTGGCCCGGGCGGTCTCGCGGCGGTTGCTGCTGCGCCCGGTGCTGTACCTGACCGCCTTCGCCTTCGTCTTCGTCGACCCGATCCTCAGCCTCGTCCTCTACCTGCTCCTCGTCGGCCTCTCCCTCATCCACCGCCCCGGCGATCTGCCCCCCGACCGAGGCCGGGGGTGAGGTCAGCGGCCCAGGTCGGCGAGGATGCGCTGGGCGGCGTTGTGACCGGCCGCGCCGATGACGCTGCCGGCCGGGTGGCAGCCGGCGCTGCCCGCGTAGACGCCGTCCACGCCGGTGGCGTACGGCATCCGGTCGGTGAACGAGACGGTGTTGTCGACGTGGTGGATGTGGCCACCGGTGATGCCGAAGTGCGCCTCGATGCCGGGCGGGGGCAGCGGCACCGCGTCGGCGATCAGGTCGGCGGTGCCCGGGGCGTACCGCTCACAGATGGCGATCAGCTTCTCGACGTACCCGGGCAGGGCCTCGTCCCAGGTGGTGCCGGCCAGCTCGTAGGGCACGGACTGGACGAAGAGCGCCGACGAGTGGTGCCCGGCGTCGTCGGAGAGCGATGGGTCGACGGTGGTGTGCAGGTACCACTCGATGGTGGGCTCCTCGGGCAGCCGGCCGGCCTGCACGTCCGCCCACATCGCGCGCAGCGCGGCCATCGGCGCCTCGCCGCCCCCGCCGACCAGCGAGGCCGAGCCGGGCAGCAGGTGGATGGTGGAGCCGAACGGGCTCGGCGCACCCTCGGGCAGGCAGCCGAAGCGGGGCAGCCCGGTCAGCGCCAGGTTCAGCTTCAGGGTGGTGCCGGGACGGCGGACGGCCGTCATCCGCTGGTGCAGCGGCGCCGGGAGCGCGCCGTCGGGCAGCAGCTCCATCAGCCGGTACGGATCGCAGGCGCCGAGCACCACCGGGGCGGCGACGTGCCGGCCGTCGGCGAGGGTCACCCCGCTCGCCGCGCCGCCGGCGTCCAGGGTCACCCCGGTCACCGGCGTACCCGTGGCGATGGTGGCCCCGGCGGCGCGGGCGGCCTCGGCGAAGGTCCGGGAGACGGTGCCCATGCCGCCCCGCGCGATCATCCAGGTGCCGTCGGCCCCGGGCAGCCGGCACATGTTGTGCACCAGGAAGTTGTGCCCGGTGCCGGGGTCGTCCGGGCCGGCGTTGAGGCCGGAGAGGCCGTCGGTGACCGCGTACATGCTGACCAGCAGCTCGGAGCGGAAGTCGAAGCGGGCCAGGTGGTCGGCGACCGAGCCGCGCACCAGGTCCACGAAGACCTGCCGCAGGGCCGGGCGGACGTAGCGCTCGGCGGTCTCCTCCACCGGCAGCGGCTCGGCCAGCCAGGCCGGGGCCAGGTCCTCGCGCAGCTGGGCCAGCTCGGCCTGCAACGCGTCGTCGGCCGCGGCGTCGGCGGGGGAGAAGAACTCGGCGAGCTGCTTGCGCGTCCCCGCGGTGTCGCTGCCGAAGAGCAGGTACGGCGAGCCGACGCCGCCGGGCGTGGGCAGGAAGTAGTGCGGGTCGCGGCGCAGCACCGGGATCCGCACGTCGAGCGTGGCGAGCAGCTCCGGCGGCATCAGCCCGAGCAGGTACGACCCGGTGGAGTGACGCAGCCCGGGGACCTTGGGGAACGGGTTCTCGGTGCGGGTGGCCCCGCCGATCACCTCCGCCGCCTCCAGCACCAGCACGTCCAGCCCGGCGCGGGCCAGCAGGATGGCCGAGACCAGCCCGTTGTGCCCGGATCCGACGATCACGACGTCGGCGCGGGCCGGCAGCTCACTCGCTTCGCTCATGCCCGGGCAGCCTAGTGCTGCGGGGCCCCGGGCGGGAGGGCTTCAGCGCTGGGCGGCTCTGCGGCGGGCGGCTTCAGCGCTGGGTGGCTGCGGCGGCGCGGATGGCCCGCCAGCGGCTCAGCGCCAGGGTGGCGGAGTAGCCGGCCAGCACGATCACGTGGAACAGGTAGAGCCAGAGCAGCACCGCCACGCCGCCACCGACCTCGTCGAAGCCGCCGAAGGGTGCCCCCAGGTCGATCGGGAGCGAGGCGAACAGCACGAAACCGTGCAGGAAACCGGCGAGGTTCGCCGCGGTGAACGAGCCGACGGCGAGGGTGGAGAGCCAGTCCGGGGAGGCCGGCCCGACCACCCGGAACACCCACATCACCACCGGGGTGAGCACCAGCCACACCCCCAGGAACGACAGCACCACGCCGAGCGCGCCGATCCAGCCGCCCTGCCGGACCAGGCGGGTGGTGGTGGGCAGGGCGATCAGGATGGAGAGCAGCAGCGCCGGGGCCGGGGCGAGCAGCGGCAGCAGCAGCAGCCGGCCGCGCCAGCCGACCAGCGACTCGTCGGGGTTGGGCGGGATGGCGACGGACACGAACGCGCGGCGCAGCCCCTCGCCGTAGAGCGACGCCGGCAGCAGGGAGGCCAGCGCGAGCAGCGGGGTCAACTCCACCCCGGCCGCGACCAGCGCCTCCACCGCCCGGGGCGCCCCGATCGCGTCAGGCAGCGTGTTCACCGCGTACGAGGTGAGCCGGCGTACCCGGTCGCCCCCGGCCAGCAGCGAGGTGAGCCAGATCGCCAGCAGCGCCACCGGCACCACGGCGATCGCCCCGTAGAAGGTGATCGCGGCGGCGTGCAGCGAGAGGTCCCGGCCGCGTACCGGCCGGAACGCGGCGCTGGTGATCCGCTTCGTGCGCTGCCATGCCTCACCCATCGCGATCTCCTTCCCCCTCCCGGGCCCGCGCACGCATTACGATCGCGCGGCATGACGGTGCTCACGACGGAACGCCTGGTGCTGCGGGACTGGACCGACACCCCGGCGGACCTGGATCGGATCTTCGACATCTACTCCCGTACCGAGATCACCCGCTGGCTGGCCGCCTCCGGCCTGCCGCTGACGGACCCCGCCCAGGCCCGGGACCGGCTGGCCATCTGGCGCAAACGGCACGCCGGCCACGGCGGGCGGTACGGCACCTGGGCGATCGAGGTCCGCGACACCGGCCGGGTCGCCGGCACGCTGATCCTCAAGCCGCTGCCCGGCGCGGACGACGTGACGGAGACCGACGACATCGAGGTCGGCTGGCACCTGCACCCGGACTCCTGGGGGCACGGGTACGCCACCGAGGCGGCCAGCGCGGTGCTGGCCCGTGAGTTCGCCGCCGGCACCCCGCAGGTGTACGCCGTCGTCTCGCCCGGCAACGAGGCGTCGATGGGGGTGGCCCGCCGGCTCGGCATGACCCACCTCGGGCAGCGCACCGACTGGTACGGCGGCGAGGTGCTGGAGACGTTCGTCCGCCGCGCCGACGCCTGACCTCCCGCCGTCCTGCCGGCGCTGCTCGGGGCCGGTTGGTGCGGCCGGGGGTTGCTCACCGCCGATCCGGCCGAGCCGGGGCCGCGGGCCGTCCAGCGGCAGGTAGCCCGTCGAATCGGTCACGGAAGGTAGTGCCCACCTCCCGGACATGCCCGTGAGCGATATACCTCAGAGGCATATTTATGCCTCTGAGGTATATCGCTCACCAGGTATACGTCGTGCTCCCTGCGACTCGCCGTGAGGCAGGGGCAGCGGAGCTGCAGCGCCGGGCCTCGGGTGTCCGCTCGTGATGATCACATTCGACGCCGTCCCCGACCGGGACCGGCTCGCCGCCGCGCTGCGGTCGTCCATGCCGCCCATGCTCGCCATCCAGGTGCCGACGGCGGTGCTGGCCCTGCTGGGAGCGTTCGGACTGCTAACCGGCGCGCGGGCGTGGCCGCTGACCTTGCTGGGCGTGGGCTCGCTCGCCTACTGGCTGGTGCCGAAGCTGCTGTTTCGGCGGGTCGTGCGGCACTGCTGGCGGCTGTACGGCCGCCTCACCACCTGGCACCGGAACGCCGCGGTTCAGGTTCCGGGTCGATCCTCGGACTCCTGCGGCCATGGGCGCGTCCAGCCGATGAACCGGACGAAGTAGCCGGCCGGATCGGCCTCTCCCGAGCCGACCCGGAGCGCGTCGGCGATCGCGTCGTGCATGAGCAGGCACAGGTAGATGGCCAGTGCCGGGCGGTCGTGGGCGAACTCCCGGCGCAGGTGGAGCTTGGCCGGTGGGCAGGGCCAGGGTGCGGCGCACCGCCGGCACCGCCAGGTGGGACGGGCCGCGACGTGCCGCGCGAGGTCGGCGTAAGACGGTGCAGCGCCGTTCACGTCTCGCCACCGGCCGACCGGCTGCGAAGCGCGGCGACCCGGACCAGCGCCGTGCGGGGTCGGCCGCCACGGGCCTCGGTCGAGTCGGGCCGGATCTCTACGCCGGTCAGCTCGACCCATTCCAGGCCGGGGTGGGTGAGGCCGGCGGGAGCCTGGGTGACCCGCAGCCGCAGCGGTCCGGTTCCGTAGCAGTAGTCCGCCTCGGGGATCGTCGCCAGTTCGCCGATCGACACCAGTGGCGTCTGGTCCGGTCGCGTCACCCGTGGCTCCCGTTCGCCCCCTGGGCGTGGCCCCGGGCGCTCACGCCCACCGTGCTTTCCCGGCGCAGGGCGCGGGAACGGGTCCACCGCTGGTTGCGGTGCGCGGGCAGCGCCATCACGGGTACGCCGCCGAGCCGGTCCGGGCACGGCCAGCGCAGCCCGCAGGTGCAGTACCTGCCCCAGCGCCACCAGTTCCGCCGGTGTCGTGGTGCCAGTGGTACCCGCTTCGGCTCCTTGCTCATGCGCCTCTTCCTTCCTCGCGCCTGTTCACACTCTGCTGTGGACGCGACTACGGTCGGAAGGTGGCGCGCGACCTCAGCGCCGGCCGTGCCGGCAGGCCCGGGCGCGGTGGTGGGCGTTAGCGCCCGGTGGGCGGTGTGTGGTGGAGGTGTGATGGGCAACGGCCCGATGTCGACGCTGGAATTCCTCGGCGCGGAGCTGCGGCGGGCGCGGAAGGAGCACGGGCTGAGCCAGGAGGATCTGGCCCAGCGGATCAGCTACTCGTCGTCCCTGGTCGGGATGGTGGAGATCGGCCACCGCACCCCCTCGCAGGACTTCATCGCCCGGGTCGACGCGGCGCTGGAGGCCGGCGGTCTCTTCGAACGGCTGCTCACCCTGGTCCGCGCCGACGCCGCACCGCCGTGGCTGCGCGAGTGGATCAGCGTCGAGCGGGAGGCGACCCTGATCCGCTGGTTCGAGCCGTCCCTCATCCCCGGCCTGTTGCAGACGGAGGCGTACGCCCGCGCGGTGCTGCGCGGCGGCCGGATGCTGCGGGAGGGCGAGGTGGAGCAGCGCATCACCTCCCGGATGGAGCGGCAGTCCGTGCTGGGCCGGGAGCAGCCGCCGGAGTTCGTGGCGGTGGTCGACGAGGCGGTGCTGCGCCGCGCGGTGGGGGAGCCGGCGGTGATGGTGGAGCAGTTCGAGCACCTGCTCCGGGTGACCGAGCAGGCGCACGTCGACCTGAACGTGGTGCCCGCGGAGGCGGGCATGCACGCCGGGCTGGCCGGAGCCTTCATCCTGGCGCGGACACCCGACGGTGCCGAGGTGGCGCACCTGGACAATCCGCTGCGGGCGCATGTCACCGACCGCCCGGACGACGTTGCTAGCCTTCAGCGGAGGTGGGAGAGCCTGCGGGGCGAGGCGTTGCCCCGCCGGGCCACCCGGGAGCTGATTCGGGAGTTGGCGAAGTCATGGACCTGACCGGCGCGGTCTGGCGCAAGTCCACCCGCAGCGACAACGGCGGCTCCACCTGCGTCGAGGTCGCGACCAACCTGCTGCACGTCGTCGGTGTGCGCGACAGCAAGGACCGCCGGGGGCCGGTGCTCACCTTCGCGCCCGAGGCGTGGACCGCCTTCGCCGGTGCCGCTGCTTCCGGCCGCCTCACCGCCAACCCCTGATAGCTCGGCGAGCGGGTCGCGCTCCGCTGCTCATCTTTACGGGGGGGGGTAGAGCGGACCGGAGGTGGGCGTGTACGCCGTCGTGGCGGTGCCGTTCCACCTGCACGTCGACCTGCGCGACGGCGGCGTCGGTGTGGTGCTGTCGGAGTTGACCGGCGGGGCGTACGAGCCGACGGTGTCGGCGGCGGCCGGCACCCACTTCTCCATGGAGGAGCCCTTCGCGCTGTCGTTCGACCCGGCCGAACTCCTCGACGAGGAAGCCCCGGTCGAGGACCCGGACACCGAGGGCTGAGGCTCCCAGCGGGCGCACAGTGAGGCCGGGGCAGAATGGCGGCGTGACGACACCCCGCGACCTCGTTCTGCTCGGCTCCACCGGTTCGATCGGCACCCAGGCCATCGACATCGTGCGGCGCAACCCGGACCGGTTCCGGGTGGTGGCGCTCGGGGCCGGTGGCGGCAACGTCGAGCTGCTCGCCGCGCAGGCCCTGGAGCTGGGCGTGGACGCGGTCGGGGTGGCGAAGTCCTCCGCCGCGCAGGACCTTCAGCTCGCCTTCTACGCCGAGGCGAGCCGGCGTGGCTGGGCCACCGGGGACTTCAAGCTGCCGAAGATCGTCGCCGGCCCGGACGCGATGACCGAGCTGGCGCAGTGGCCCTGCGACGTCGTACTCAACGGGGTGGTGGGGTCCCTCGGGCTCGCGCCGACGCTGGCGGCGCTGCGCGCCGGTCGTACCCTCGCCCTGGCCAACAAGGAGTCCCTCGTCGCCGGCGGCCCGCTGGTCAAGGCCGCGGTGACGCGGCCGGGGCAGATCGTGCCGGTGGACTCGGAGCACTCCGCGCTGGCCCAGTGCCTGCGCGGCGGCGCCCGGGGCGAGGTGCGCCGGCTGGTCGTCACCGCCAGCGGCGGTCCCTTCCGGGGCAAGCGGCGCGACGAACTGACGCAGGTCACGCCCGAGCAGGCGCTGGCCCACCCGACCTGGAACATGGGCCCGGTCGTCACGATCAACTCCGCCACCATGGTCAACAAGGCGCTGGAGGTGATCGAGGCGCACGAGCTCTTCGACGTGCCCTACGCCGACATCACCGTGATGGTCCACCCGCAGTCGGTGATCCACTCGATGGTCGAGTTCGTGGACGGCTCCACCCTCGCCCAGGCCAGCCCGCCGGACATGCGGCTGCCGATCGCGCTCGGCCTCGGCTGGCCGGACCGGGTGCCCGACGCCGCCGCCGCGGTCGACTGGACCACCGCGCACACCTGGGAGTTCGCCCCGCTCGACGACGAGGCGTTCCCGGCGGTCGCCCTGGCCAAGGCCGCCGGCGAGACCGGCCGCTGCCGCCCGGCGATCTACAACGCGGCGAACGAGGAGTGCGTCGCGGCGTTCGTCGCCGGCCGGCTGCCCTTCCTCGGCATCGTCGACACCCTTCGCCGGGTGTTGGAGGATGCTCCCGATTTCGGCGAACCAGGTACCGTCGAGGACGTGCTCACGGCCGAGTCGTGGGCACGCGCGCACGCGCAGAAGATCATCTCGGGGTCGGGGAAGGAAGCCTGATGCTCTATCTGCTCGGGGTGGTCGTGATCGCCCTGGGGATTCTCATCTCGGTGAGCCTGCACGAGGCGGGTCACATGCTGACCGCCAAGGCTTTCGGGATGAAGGTCACCCGCTACTTCGTCGGCTTCGGCCCGACCATCTGGTCGTTCAAGCGCGGCGAGACCGAGTACGGCCTGAAGGCGATCCCGCTCGGCGGCTTCTGCAAGATCGTCGGGATGACGCCGCAGGACGACGACGTCGAGCCGGGCGACGAGCATCGGGCCATGTGGCGCTACCCGGTCTGGAAGCGGACGATCGTGATGTCCGCCGGCTCGGTGACCCACTTCGCCCTCGCGGTGATCGCCATCTGGCTGGTCGCGATGTTCGTGGGGATGCCGAACAAGGACCTGCCCAACCCGCTGCCCGCGCACGTCAAGGTGGTGGACTGCGTCATCCCGACGGACGCGGTGCGCGAGTGCGCCCCCGGTGACCCGGTCAGCCCCGCCAAGCAGGCCGGGCTGCGCGACGACGACAAGATCCTCGCGGTGAACGGCACCTCGGTGGCCGACTACACCGCCCTGGTCAAGACCGTCCGCGACCTGCCCCCGGGCAAGGCCACCATCGCGTACGAGCGGGACGGCGTGCGCGGCGAGGTCCAGGCCGACCTGGCCGCCGTGCAGCGCAAGCCGCTGGACGACCCGAACGGCGCCCTGAAGACCGTCTCCGCGCTCGGCGTCGCCGGCCCGTCCCTGCCGCCGGGCGTCCCGGCCACCGTCACGTACGGCCCGATCGAGGCGATCCCGGCCACCGCCGGCTACACCAAGGACCTCGCCGTCGGCACGTACGAGGCGATGAAGCGGATCCCGGAGAAGGTGCCCGCTCTCTGGACCGCCGTCACCGGCGGCGAGCGGGACAAGGACACCCCGATCAGCGTGGTCGGCGCCAGCCGGCTCGGCGGCGAGGCGCTGGCGAACGGCTTCTGGCAGATGCTGCCCCTGCTGTTCATCTCGCTGAACTTCTTCGTCGGCGTGTTCAACCTGCTGCCGCTGCTGCCCCTCGACGGCGGCCACATCGCCATCGCCTGGTTCGAGCGCGCCCGCTCCTGGCTGTACGCCAAGATCGGCCGCCGCGACCCGGGCCGGGTGGACTACATGAAGCTCATGCCGCTCACGTACGCGGTGATCCTGATCGGTGGCGCGTTCACGCTGCTGACCGCCACCGCGGACATCATCAACCCCATCACGCTCTTCTCAAGGTGAGTGCCTGAAGTGACCGCTGTCAGTCTCGGTATGCCCGCCGTACCGCCCCCGCCGCTCGCCCCCCGTCGGGCCAGCCGCCAGATCATGGTCGGCTCGGTGCCGGTCGGTGGGGGTGCGCCGGTCTCGGTGCAGTCGATGACCACCACCCTCACCTCCGACGTCAACGCCACCCTCCAGCAGATCGCCGAGCTGACCGCGTCCGGCTGCCAGATCGTCCGGGTCGCCGTACCCAGCCAGGACGACGTCGAGGCGCTGCCCGCGATCGCGCGCAAGTCGCAGATCCCGGTGATCGCCGACATCCACTTCCAGCCGAAGTACGTCTTCGCCGCGATCGACGCCGGCTGTGCCGCGGTGCGGGTCAACCCGGGCAACATCCGGCAGTTCGACGACAAGGTCAAGGAGATCGCCCGGGCGGCCGGTGCCGCCGGCGTGCCGATCCGGATCGGCGTGAACGCCGGCTCGCTGGACAAGCGGCTGCTCGCCAAGTACGGCAAGGCCACCGCCGAGGCGCTGGTCGAGTCGGCGCTCTGGGAGTGCTCGCTCTTCGAGGAGCACGGGTTCCGGGACATCAAGATCTCGGTCAAGCACAACGACCCGGTGGTCATGATCCGGGCGTACCGGCAGCTCGCCGAGCAGTGCGACTACCCGCTGCACCTCGGCGTCACCGAGGCCGGCCCGGCGTTCCAGGGCACCATCAAGTCGGCGGTCGCCTTCGGCGCGCTGCTGGCCGAGGGGATCGGCGACACCATCCGGGTCTCCCTCTCCGCCCCGCCGGTCGAGGAGATCAAGGTCGGCAACCAGATCCTGGAGTCGCTGGGCCTGCGCGAGCGGGGCCTGGAAATCGTCTCCTGCCCGTCCTGCGGGCGGGCCCAGGTCGACGTCTACAAGCTGGCCGAGGAGGTCACCGCCGGCCTGGAGGGGCTGCCGGTGCCGCTGCGCGTCGCCGTCATGGGCTGCGTGGTGAACGGCCCGGGTGAGGCCCGCGAGGCCGACCTCGGCGTCGCCTCCGGCAACGGCAAGGGCCAGATCTTCGTCAAGGGCCAGGTCATCAAGACCGTGCCCGAGGGCCAGATCGTGGAGACGCTGATCGAGGAGGCGCTGCGCCTCGCCGACGAGATGGGCGCCGAGATCCCCGAGGAACTCCGCGACCTCGTCCCCGGCGCCACTGTCACCGTCCACTAACCCACCC
>NZ_JBPQTL010000121.1:0-14849 GCF_051386295.1 Micromonospora sp. URMC 105
CGCGGCGGCCTGCTCGTTGAGCGTGATCACCTGGTCGTCCAGGCCGCCGACGAGCATCAGCGTCGGTGCGCGTACCCCGGAGAGCGCGGGGCCGGCCAGGTCCGGCCGACCGCCGCGGGAGACCACGGCCGCCACCCGCTCGGGCCGCTGCGCCGCGGCGACCAGCGCCGCCGCCGCGCCGGTGCTCGCCCCGAACAGGCCTACCGGCAGCCGGCCCAGCTGAGGCTCGGCGCCCAGCCAGTCGACGATGCCGGCCAGCCGCCCGGCGAGCAGTCCGATGTCGAAGCGCAGCTCGGCGGTACGGGCGTCGACGGCGTCCTCCTCCGGAGTGAGCAGGTCGACCAGGACGGTGGCGAGTCCCCGATCCTGCAGCACCCCGGCGACCGCCACGTTGCGTGGGCTGTGTCGGGAGCTGCCGCTGCCGTGCGCGAAGAGCACCACACCGTTCGCCCCCTCGGGCACGGACACGTCGGCCGGGAGACCGGCGTCGGCCACCGCGATGGTCACCTCGTTGTCACCTGTCCGCATGATCACCCTCCGTACCGCCGGATCCGCACCGGCCCGCCGGTCATACCCGCGCAGTCCGGGCCCAAGCGGGAGCGGACCCCGACGGCGGCCGGGTTTGCCGCCGACGCCCCCGGGAAGCCGGAGGGTGACCGCACGACGGTGCCGGCGTGCCGGCGCCCCGACGGATCGCGAGGATCGCCATGGCTGAGCAGAAGTCCCGGCAGCAGACCCGGACCGCCGAGCAGGAAAGCCGCGAACAGGACGCCGAACGCAGTGAGGACTGGGCGGACAGGGCGGCGCGGGCGCGCACGGCCGACGACCCGGCGGCGATGGCCCCGCGGGATGCGGGAGGCCGTCCCTCCAACGGCCGCCAGTTCTGACCCTTCCGGGCCCGGGGTTCGCGGCGACGCCGCGGGCCCCGGGCCCGGTCTGCGTCAGGAGTCGTCCTCCGGCAGGTGCAGCAGCGGGGCGCGACCCGGCGGCTGCTCCGGGGCCGGGCCGGGCGGATCGGGGGTCGGCACCGGGACCGTGACCGGCAGAGAGCTGGTCACGTTGATCTTCTCACCGTGGTGGTGCAGTTCCACCACCGTGTCCGGCCTGCCGTTGCGCAGCGAGTAGGTGGTCTGGTGCGGCCGGACGTCCACCCGCAGCCGCATCCCGCGCCACTGCAACGAGAACTCCAGTCGGCTGAGCCGGCTGGACAGCCGCGGCGAGAACGACAGGTTCCCGTCGTGGTCGCGCAGCCCGCCGAAGCCCGCGACGAGGGCGATCCACGCGCCGGCCAGCGATGCCATGTGCACGCCGTCGCGGGTGTTCTCGTTGAGGTCGTGCAGGTCCATCAGCGCGGCCTCGCGCAGGTAGCGGTGGGCCAGCTCGGGGTGCCCGACCTCGGCCGCCATCACCGCCTGGGTGCAGGCCGACAGCGAGGAGTCCCGGACGGTACGCCGCTCGTAGTAGAGGAAGTTGCGCAGCTTCTCCTCGGCGGTGAAGGCGTCACCCCGCCAGTGCATGGCCAGCACCAGGTCGGCCTGCTTGACCACCTGCTTGCGGTACAGGTCGAAGTACGGGTAGTTCAGCAGCAGCGGGTACTTCTCCCCCGGGGTGTGCTCGAAGTCCCACTCCTGCGACCGGGTGAAGCCCTCCACCTGCTGGTGGACGTCGAGCCCCTCGTCGTACGGGATGTGCATGGCGTTCGCCGCGTCCCGCCACTGCGCCGCCTCCTCCTCGGTGACCCCGAGGTCGATCGCCTCGTCCCGGTAGCGCATCGCGCAGTCCGCGGCGGTGAGCAGGTTCCGCTGCGCCATCAGGTTGGTGTAGATGTTGTCGTCCTTGACCGCGGTGTACTCGTCCGGCCCGGTCACCCCGTCGATGTGGAACCGGCCCATGCGGTCGTGGTGGCCCAGCGAGCGCCAGAGCCGGGCGGTCTCCACCAGCAGCTCCAGGCCGATCTCCCGCTCCAGCGCGTCGTCGTCGGTGACCAGCAGGTAGCGGCGCAGCGCGTCGGCCACGTCGGCGGCGATGTGGAAGGCGGCGGTGCCGGCCGGCCAGTACGCCGAGGACTCCGGGCCCTCGATGGTCCGCCAGGGGAACGCGGCGCCCTGCAGGTTCAACGTCCGGGCCCGTTCCTGGGCCTGTCCCAGCGTCGCGTGCCGCCAGTACAGGGCGTCGCGGACCGCGGACGGCTGGGTGTAGGTGAGCACCGGCAGCACGAACATCTCGGTGTCCCAGAACGCGTGCCCGTCGTACCCCGGACCGGTCAGGCCCTTGGCGGCGATCGGCCGCCGCTCCGCCCGCGCGCCGGCCTGCAGGACGTGGAACAGCCCGAACCGGACCGCCTGCTGCACCTCCGGGTCGCCCTCGACCCGCACGTCGGCGGCGTCCCAGAACTCGTCGAGGTACTCCCGCTGCTCCCGGCGCAGGCCCTCCCAGCCGTCCAGCCGGGCGGCGGCCAGCGCCGCGCCGACCTGGTCGCGCATCGCCGGCAGCGACCGCCGGCTCGACCAGCCGTACGTGACGTACTTGACCACCCGCAGCGTCTCGCCGGGCTTGAGCACGCATCCGACGGTGGTCCGTACCCAGTCCTGGTAGCCCTCGGACTCGACGGTGGCCTTGCCCGGGGCGAACACGTCGTGGCCCATCTCGGCGGCGACCCGCAGGCCGCTGACCTTGGTGCGGTGGATGAGCAGCCCGCCGTCGTCGGTGGTCAGCTCCTCCTCGGCCTGCAACGGGGACTCCAGCACGGCGGCCACCCGAGGGTCGCGGCTCTGCGCCGGCAGGGTCTCGTTGGCGACCAGCTCGGACTGGAGGATGAGCCGCAGCGGCCCGTCCACCGCCTCCACCTCGTAGTGGATCGCGGCGACCGCCCGCTGGGTGAAGGAGACCAGCCGGGTGCTGCGGACCTTGACCTCCCGGCCGGCCGGGGAACGCCAGTGCAGGTCCCGGTGCAGGGTGCCGGCGCGCAGGTCGAGGATCCGCTCGTGGCTCAGCAGCTCGCCGTAGCGGACGTCGAGCGGCTCGTCGTCGACGAGCAGCCGGATCAGCTTGCCGTTGGTGACGTTGACGACGGTCTGCCCCGATTCGGGGAAACCGAAGCCGGCCTCCGCGTACGGCAGCGGGCGCAGCTCGTAGAAGGAGTTGAGGTAGGTGCCGGGCAGGCCGTGCGGCTCCCCCTCGTCGAGGTTGCCGCGCATCCCCACGTGCCCGTTCGAGAGCGCGAAGACCGACTCGGACTGGGCCAGCACGTCCATGTCCAGCCGGGTCTCCCGGACGTGCCAGGGCTCGACCGGATAGGCGCGTTCGCGGATCATGCCGCCGCCCCCTTCAGCAAATCGGAGAGGTCGGTGACCACGATGTCGGCACCGTGCGCGCGCAGCTCGTCGGCCTGGCCGACCCGGTCGACGCCGATCACGTACCCGAAGCCGCCGGCCCGCCCGGCGGCCACCCCGGCGAGGGCGTCCTCGAAGACGGCGGCGTTGGCCGGGTCGACCCCGAGCAGCTTCGCGCCGGCCAGGAAGGTGTCCGGAAAAGGCTTGCCGCGCAGCCCCTCGGCCCGCGCGACCAGGCCGTCGACCCGCGCCTCCAGCAGCGGCTCCAGGCCGGCCGAGGCGACCACGTCGCGGCAGTTCGCGCTGGCCGAGACCACCGCGCGGCGCAACCCGGCCGCGACGGCCGCCCGCAGGTACGCCACCGAGCCCGGGTACACCTCGACACCGTCGTGGTGGATCCGCTCCAGCAGCACGACGTTCTTGCGGTTGCCGACGCCGTTGACGGTGTCCGCGTCGGGTGGGTCGTCGGGGCTGCCCTCGGGCAGCACCACGCCCCGGGACGCGAGGAAGGTGCGGACCCCGTCGGCCCGGGGCCGGCCGTCCACGTACCGGTTGTAGTCCGGCCCGGGGTCGAACGGCCGGAACGGCTCACCGGTGGCCGCCGCCCGGCGCGCCAGGAACGCGTCGAAGGTCTGCTTCCAGGCGGCGTTGTGCACCTTGGCGGTCTGCGTCAGCACACCGTCCAGATCGAAGAGACAGGCGGACACGTGAGCAGGTAGGCCCAGCACGGTACGAATCTATCCAGCGCATCGCCCGGACAAACCCGTTTCGCCAGGTGCCGCTGCCCTCAGCGGTTGGGGCGCAGCGTCCAGACCACGGTCATGGTGCCGGTGACGGTGCCGTCCTCGGTGCCGATCTCGACCTCGACGCCGAACTCGGGGCGCTGCCCGGCGTCGAGCTCGGCGATCACCTCGGCCGGGGCACGGCCCAGCCGGGCGGTGGCCAGCACCGGCCCCATCGCCAGCTTCCGGTACGCGATGTCGGCCCGCACGGCGAGCGGCACGGCCCGGTCGAGCAGGTGACCGAAGGCGGCCATCACCACCGCCCCGGAGGCGGTCTCGCCGAGGGTGAACATGGCTCCGGCGTGCGGGCCGCCGACGTGGTTGTGGGTGGCCGGCGTGTCGGGCAGCCGGACCACGGCCCGGACCCCGCCGTGGGCCTCCGGGGCGACCTCGACGAACTCGAAGCCGAGGGTACGGGCGAACGGCACGGCCTGGAGCATCCCGGCCGCCACCTGGCGCGAGTCGATGGACATGCCCCGACGTTACTAGCCGGTAACTTCTCCGGCAAGCCGCCGGCGACCAGCAATTTCACGGCGGCTGCGGCGCCCCACCCGACCGATCCGCTCGCGGCCGGGTTCGGGGTTCCGGGACAGCGCGACCTGCCCCTGCTTGGGGGCATGTCGGGGCATCCGGGCCGGCCGTCAGCCCGACACGCCGCAAACCGTGCCGCCAACACCTGCGGCGTCGCGTGGCGGAGGACAGCCCTGGAAAGCGTCATGCCTGACAGGCATGTTCATGGCTGTCAGGCATGACGATCGTGCGGAACTTCATCCGGTCGCGTCGAGGGCGCCGCTCTCGACGGCGGCGGTCAGAACAGGTTGCCGATGGTGCGCAGGATCTCCGCGTAGAAGTTGCCCTCGATGCTGCGGAACAGCGCGAAGTCCTGGCCCGGGCTGCCGACGAACGGCCGCAGGGTCCAGGCGAGCTGGGTGCCGACGAAACCGAAGAGCAGGATCCAGACGTACAGCAGGGTCATGCTCGCCGGGCGCTGCTCCGGCTCGCCGCGCCGCACCGGCGGGGTGGCCCACGGCCGGGCTGCTCCGGGGTAACCCTGCGGGACCGCCCCCGGCGGGAACGCCGGCACGGGGTGACCGGCCGGGACGACCGGCTGCGCCGGTGCGACGGCCACCGGCTGGGCCGGCACGGGGCTGACCGGCTGCGCGGCAGCGGCGGGCTGCGCCTCGGCGGCCGGCGGCGTGGCGGCACCCGCCGCGCCCGCGACCGCGCCGTTCGCGCTCGCCCCCACGGCCACCGGCTCCGCAACCACCTCGGCGGGCACCGCCTGAGCGGGCACCGCCGGTGCCGCGGCCGCCGGGGCCGCCTGCACGGCCGGGGCGGCCTGTGCGGCCGGCGCGGCGGTGGCCGGCGTCGCGGCGGCGGACGGGGCGAGCAGGCCGTGCGCGTTGAGCACCTGCATCCCGCCGGTGAGGAAGCGCAGCCCGACCACCGCCGACAACGTCAGGATCGCCACGTTGAGCAGCTTGAAGAAGCCGTAGTCCGGTGCCGTGATCAGGAAGAAGAGGCTGATCGGGGCGAACGCCACCGCCAGCATCGAGGTGACCGTGATCGCCACCATCACCAGCGCCAGCGACTGGCGCACCGACAGGCGGGCCCCGAAGACCAGGTTGAACAGGTAGAGCGTGGGCAGGCAGATGGCCAGCGTGACGAGGAAGAGCAACGGCAGCTTCACCGCCGAGGTCATCGCCATCAGCACGCCGTGGAACGCGCCCAGCACCGCCCCGTAGCAGGCCAGCGCGACGGCGGAGCTGGCCAGCATCCGCCCGGTCAGCGCGTTCAGGTCGTCGTCGGCGACGATCTGCTGCCAGATGCCCTGCCGATCACGCAGGATCCGCTCGATCACGAGCGGGCTCGGACGGTCACCCGACACGGCGGGCCCCTCTCTGGAAACGGTGCTCAGTGGAATCAGGTCCGCTGACCGTAGGGCATCGATGCGGTGGCGCGCAGCCCCGCCCGCTCCGACCGGCTCAGCGCCACCCGACGTCGATCCGGTCGCCGCGCTCGTCGAAGAAGTGCAGGGCGTCCATCCGTACGGCGACCGACATCGGGTGGCCCGCCGAGATCGCCGGGTACGGGGCGAGGCGTACCGCCAGCTCGGCTGGACGGCGGTGGTGGCGCCCCGGGTCGGGCAGCACGCTGGTCCGGTTGCCGCCGCCGACCGGAGCGGCGGCGATCGGCTCCGGCTCGGTCGCGCGACCGGTGAGCCGCTGCATGACCTGCCCGAAGCGGCGCCGCCCGCGCTGACCGGCCGAGGCGTCCTCGGCCGCGGCGCCCATCTCGTCCACCACGATCGCGGTGGCGCCGATGTCGAGGAAGGCCAGCGACTCGTGCCCGTGGTGCTCCAGGTAGCGGACCTGGCCCTGGAGCACGTCGCCCGGGGTGTTCGGGGCGACCGGGGTCAGCGCCTCGGCGCGCATCCCGACCACGATACGTTCGCCGTGGTAGTGCGCCACCGCTCGGCTGCGGATGTCGTCCCAGGGCAGATAGAGCGCCTGTTCGCCGAGGGTGAGGGTGACGTACCGGTCGAGGTGGACGTAGACCGACGCCTCCAGCAGGTTCATCCGGGGACTGCCCAGGAACGCCGCGACGTAGAGGGTGGCCGGGCGGCCGTACACCTGGGTCGGCGTGCCCACGTCCTGGAGCACGCCCTTGCGCATGATCGCGACCCGGTCGGCCATGGTCAGCGCCTCGGCCTGGTCGTGCGTGACGTAGATGGTGGTGACCCCCAGCTCGCGGGTCAGCCCGGAGATCTCCGCGCGCAACTCGGCGCGCAGCCCGCTGTCGAGGTTGGAGAGCGGCTCGTCCATCAGGAAGAGCCCCGGCCGGCGCACTATCGCCCGCCCCATCGCCACCCGTTGGCGCTGCCCGCCGGAGAGCTGGCTCGGCTTGCGGCCGAGGACGTCGCCGATGCCGAGTGCGCCCGCCACGTCCTGCACCCGCTCGCCGCGCGGGGCCGGCTCCACACCGGCCAGTCGCAGCGGGAAGGCGATGTTGTCGCCGACGGTCATGTGCGGATAGAGCGCGAAGTCCTGGAAGACCATGGCGATCTTCCGGTCGCGTGGCGGCAGGTCGTTGGCGACCTCGCCGTCGAGCATCACGGCGCCGGAGGTCGGGTCCTCCAGACCCGCGACCATTCGCAGCACGGTGGACTTTCCGCAGCCTGACGGTCCGAGCAGCACCATGAACTCGCCGTCGTTGACGTCCAGATTGACGTTGTCGACCGCGAGTGTTCCGTCCTGGAACACCTTGGTGACATCCTTGAGCGCGACGGTGGTCACCGTCTCCTCCCCCAGCTCGGCCTGATCCCGCTTGACTGTGACCAGGATCATCCGATCAGCACATCGGGTAAACGTGCCATGTTGAGGTCGTGACAGTCCTATTACCGGCGACGGCCCGGGACGCCGGAACACCACGTCACGCGGGCTCACCGAGGAAGACCCGGCGCACCACCCGGTCCGCGGCGTGCCCGTCGTCCAAGGCGCAGAACCGGGCCCGGAACCGCTGCCGCGCCTGCTGCGCGTCCGCCCCGGTCACCGCGCCGGAGCGGAACACCTCCAGCAGCTCGGGGAAGGTGAGGGCGACGGCTCCCGGCGGCTCGGCGGTCACGTCGAAGTAGACACCCCGGGCCAGCAGGTACGCGTCCCGGTCCGGCGCGTACACGACGATCGGGCGGTCCAGGACGGCGTAGTCGAACATCGCCGACGAGTAGTCGGTGACGAGTACGTCCGCCGCGAGGTAGAGGTCCTCCACGCTGCCGTGGTCGCTGACGTCGACCGCCCGGCCCCGGGTCCGCCGCCGGGCCCGCCCGTCGCGGTCGTGGAAGTAGTGGCTGCGGATCAGCAGCCGTCCGGACGGCCCGAGCACGTCCAGCAGCTGCTCCGGGTGGAACGGCGGCCGGTACCGGGGCAGGTGCTCGCGGTGCGTCGGCGCGTAGAGCACCACCCGCTCGTCCGGGCCGAGGCCGAGCCGGTCGCGGACCGCCAGCACCTCCTCGGCGGTGGCGGTGACCAGCCGGTCGTTGCGCGGGTAGCCGACCTCCAGGGTGGTGTACGACGCCGGGTAGGCCCGGTCCCACATCTGTGTGGAGAAGCTGTTCGACGTGACGCTGTAGTCCCAGCGGTCCACCCGGCGCAGCAGCCCGGCGAAGTCCATCCCCACCGCCCCGAGCGGGAAGCGCTGCTGGTCCAGCCCCATCACCTTGACCGGCGTGCCGTGGTGGGTCTGCAGGTGCACCGATCCGGGCCGCTTGCGGACGAAGTCCGGGAAGTTGACGTTGTTGACCAGCCAGCGCGCCCGGGCCAGCGCCCGGTAGTAGGCCCGGGTGCCGGCGACGACGTACTCGGTGCCGGGCGGGAGGGTCTCCACCCGGTCCCGCCGGACGATCCACACGCCCCGCACCTGCGGAGCCAGCCGGCGGGCGGCGGCGTGCACCGCCGCCGGATTGCAGGCGTACCCGCGGTACCAGTAGGCGGCGTAGACGGCCAGGGTCTCATCGATCGGCCGGCGCAGCTCGGCCCGGTAGTACTCGCGCAACACCGCGTCCCGGGTCAGCCGCGCGGTACGCCGGGCCACCGGCAGCGCCCGGCGGGTGGTGCTGCGGGCCGTCGCCCGAGCCAGGTTCGCGGCTCGCAACGCGCTGAAGGTCCGCCACCGTCCCGCCGCGACCAGCCGGTGCTTGAGCCCCTCCAGCCCGCCGGGGGCGGGGTAGCCCTCGGGCGGCCGGAAGCGCCGGTAATCGGCGGTCATCTGGGCGAAGAACGCCGGACGCAACGCGGGGGCGATTCGTTCGCCGTTGCCGAGCACGGTGAGCTGGTGCCAGACCATCCGCTCGAAGACCGCCGGTCGCAGCTCGGCCACCGCCGGGCCCCAGCGGTCCAGCAACTGGAACACCCGGTGCCACTGCGCGAAGACCTCGAAGTGCCGGTCCCCCCGGGTACGGGTGATCGCGCCGGCCCGCCGCTGCCGGTAGTTGACGCAGACCCGGTCGAGCACGCCGATCCGCTCGGCGGCCAGCAGCACCGGATAGGTGAAGGAGACGTCCTCGTACCAGCCGGGGGCGAAGCGGAGCCCCAGCTCGACCAGGAACTCCCGGCGGACCAGCCGGTTCCAGGCGGTGTGCAGCAGGTGCAGGGTCTCCGGCCGCTCGCGCAGCCGGAAGGTGGCCTCGCCGGGCGGCTCGGGGAACACCTCGGTCATGGCGCTGCGGGTGGCGGTGTCGTTCCAGTGCGTCCGGACGTGGTCCACCACGAGCACGTCCGGCCGGGTGGTCCGCAGCCGGTCGGCGACCTCGGGCAGGCAGTCCGGGGCGAGCCAGTCGTCGCCGTCGACGAACCAGACGTACTCGCCGGTGGCCCGGTCCAGCCCGGCGTTGCGGGCCGGACCGAGCCCGACGTTGCGGGACAGCCGGAGTGCGGTGACCCGGGGGTCGCGGGCGGCGTACTCGTCGAGGATGTCGCCGCCGGCGTCCGGCGAGGCGTCGTCGACGCCGATCACCTCGAGGTCGCCGAAGGGCTGGCCGAGGATCGAGTCCAGGCACTCGCGCAGGTAGCCCTGCACCCGGAAGGCCGGTACGACGAAGCTGATCAACGTCATCCCGGCCGCCCCTCCAGTCAGCCCGGCGAACCACCTCCGACCGGGACCGCCGTGAGCCGCGCGGCGCGGGCCGGCAGGACGACCCAGGCCAGGACGACGCTCGCCACGAATCCCACGAGAAGGTACGTACCGAGTGTAACCAGACCGATACTCGCAATATCGGCGATCGTCGCCAGCGCCAGCAGCACCGACCGGCCCTCCCAGCCCAGCGTCCAGCGGTGCAGCGGCGGGGCCGCCTGCCGCTTCTCCAGCCGGGCCGTCAGGTCGTAGTGGTGCAGGGTGAGCACGAGGACGTACCCGAAGATCAGCCAGGCGGGAGCCCCGCCGACCACCCCGACCGCGATGGCGAAGAGGTACTCCCCGGCCCGCAGCGCGGCCGGCACCAGCCAGTCCAGCGGCCCGTTGTGCGCCGCCCCGGCACCCAGCCCGGCGACCAGCAGCACCAGCAGCGCCACCGGCACCCACCAGCGCAGCCCGTCGTCGTCGCCGATCAGCAGCGCCGCGACCAGCAGCGCCGCCGGGCCCAGCGCGGCCAGCACCGCCAGCGTCAGCGGACCCATCGGGCGCACCACCGGCAGCCGCGCGGCCAGCGGGCCGTCGTCACGGTGCAGGGTCGCGTCGACCGTGTCCAGCACCGGCACCCACATCCAGCGCGCCCGCAGCGTGCGCAGCGCCCCGGTGTACGCGAACGCCAGGGTCCCCCAGACCAGCACCGCGACCAGGCTGACCAGCGGGCTGAACAGCGCCACGGTCAGCGCGATCAGCGCCCACCGCTCGCCGATCGGGAAGACCACCGTCCGCTTCAGCCAGTACGACACCGAGCCGGTGTCGGCCTGCACCCGGGTCGACGCGGCGTTGAGCCGGTCCCCGATGCCACCGCCGCCCCCGCCGACCGACGTCTTCGGCCGGCGGGCCGCCTCGTCGTGCAGCACCCCGTACCAGGTGTCGGTCATGTGCCGGACGGTCTGCAGCGTCATCGCGGCGATCGCCAGCGCCCAGCCGTACCGGAAGCCGGCCTGGGTCGCCCCGTAGCCGAGGCCGGCGTAGACCACGTACTCCTTCGCGCGGTCGGCCATCGTGTCCAGCCAGCCGCCCCAGGCGCTGAAGTGCCGGGTGTAGCGGGCCAACTGGCCGTCCACGCAGTCGAGCACGAAGCCGAGGTAGAGCAGCACCGCCCCGGCGACCAGCGCGGGCCGGCCGCCGGCGCCGAAGAGCACCGCCGCGGCGACCGCGAAGAGCACCGACAGCATGGTCACGGCGGTCGGGCCGAGCCCGATCCGGGCGGCCGCCTTGGTCACGTACGGCGACCAGGTGCTGACGAAGTAGGTGGTGAAGAAGTCGTCCCGCTCCTTGACCGAGAGCCGCAGCTCGGCCTTGTCCTCGTCCACCCCCGCCAGCGCTGCCTCGGCGGCGTGCAGCCCGGCGGCGTCGCCGACCCGGTGCGCCACGAGCAGGCGTACCCGGTGGGCGAAGGTCAGCGTGCCGAGCGCGGTGAGCGCGGCGAAGAGCCCGTCCACGGCGGGCCCGGCCGCAGCCCGACCGGCGGCGGCCCGGGCGGCGGCCGCCAGGGCCGGCAGGTCCTCCGCGCCGACCCGCAGCGCGCCGCCGAAGACGCCGGTGGCGTCGGCCGGCTCGGGCCCGGCCTCGACCACCTGCCCGCGCTCCTCGCGCACGGCGGTCCGGCCCGGCACCGGCGGGTCGGTCAGCACCAGGGCCACCGTCGGGCCGACCGGGCTGGTCGCCAGATGCCTGAGTACGGCGGTGTGCGCGACCAGGTCGGCCCCGCTGACGATCACCGGGCCGGTGGCGACGTCCACCAGGGCGGCCAGCTCGTCCAGGTCGGCGGCGGCGCGCACCTCGTCCGCCCCGGCCCGGCGCCACTGGGCGGCCAGCCGGTCGGCGAGGGTCTCCCCGGTGCCGGTGGGCAGGCCCGCGGCCGGTGCACCGGCGGCGAGCACGATCGCGAGCGTCACCGCGGGACCGCGGCGTGGTACGCGTCGAGCGCCTCGGCGACCGTGCCGTCCACGGTCAGCCGCCCGCCGTCGAGGTAGAGCCCCCGACGGCAGAACCGGGTCAGGTCCTTCTCGTTGTGTGACACCAGCACCAAGGTGCGCCCCTCCGCGAGCAGTCGGTCGATCGTCGAATAGCACTTCTTGCGGAACTCCGCGTCACCCACCGCGGTCACCTCGTCCATCAGCAGGATCGGATGAGGCAGGTGGGAGATGATGGCGAACCCGAGCCGCACCTTCATCCCGGACGAGTAGTGCCGGACCGAGGTGTCGATGGCCCGCTGCACCTGCTCCCCCGCGAACTCGACGATGTCGTCGAAGTGCCGCTTCAGGTACGCCGACGACAGCCCGTGCAGGCCGCCGACGAGGTAGAGGTTCTCCCGCCCGGTGAGGTCGTTGGAGAAGCCGGCGGAGAGTTCGAGCAGCGGCGCGACGTCGCCGCGCACCCGGATCCGCCCCTCGTCGGGGATGAGCACCCCGGCGATCAGCCGCAGCAGGGTGCTCTTGCCGGTGCCGTTGCGCCCGATCACCCCGACCGTCTCGCCGGGCTCCACCGTGAAGGAGACGTCCCGCAGCGGCCAGAACTGCCCGGACGCGGCGCGGCGCCCGCCCCGGTGGATGAACAGCTCGCGCAGCCGTAGCTGCCGTCGGCGGTTACGGACGAACCGGATGCCGAGGCCCTCGGCCTCGATGATCGGCGCCACCTCAGAGCTCCTTGAGCACGGCGGGTTCGAGGCGGCGGAACGCCCACCAGCCGGCCACCAGTGCCAGCAGGCTGCCGGCGACCGTGGTGGCGAGCAGCCGGGCGTCGGGGAACTCGTCCGGGTACCAGATCGCGTGCTGGAGCTGGAAGATGCCGACCAGCGGGTTGAGCTCGTAGGCGACCTTCACCCAGCCCGGCAGGGCGGACTCCCGGACCAGGCTCAGCGGGTAGATGATCGGCGTCGCGTAGAAGAGCACCCGGATGATCAGCCGCATGAAGCGCTCGACGTCGCGCATCAGCACGTTGACCGCCGAGAGCAGCAGCGAGAGCCCGACCAGCAGGGTCGCCTGGACCAGCACGGCCAGCGGCAGCGCGAGCAGCGACCAGCCGGGGTGGATCTTCCCGTGCGCGGCGTACACCGCGGCGACGGCGAAGAGGATGGGCAGGCCGGCGGCGTACTCGGCGAACCGGCCGGTGACCCGGCCGATCGGGAAGACCTGCCGGGGCACGTTCATGGTGGTGATCAGGCGGGACTGCCCGGTGAGCGCGTTGGTCGCCTCGCTCAGCGCGGAGCTGGTCCACATCCAGGCGAAGATCCCGGTGACCAGGAAGAGCGGGTACGACTCGGCGGCCTGCCCGAGGTGCCGCTCGGTGTCGCCGGAATAGAGCACCCCGAAGACGAAGAAGTAGATCGCCCCCATGCCCAGCGGCTCGATCAGCGACCAGAAGTAGCCGAGCACCGACTGCTGGTACTTCACCGCGAGGTCCCGCTTGACCAGGATCCGCAGCGAGTTGCGGTGCGACCACAACGCCGCGACGCCAGCGGTCACCGTCGCCTCCCGCCTCCCAGGACGGACGACAGGTTAGCAGTCGGTGAACGAACGCCCCTCAGCACTCGATCACGTTGACGGCCAGGCCGCCGCGCGCCGTCTCCTTGTACTTGACCTTCATGTCGGCGCCCGTCTCCCGCATGGTCTTGATGACCTTGTCCAGCGACACGGCGTGCACCCCGTCCCCTCGCAGCGCCAACCGGGCGGCGGTGATCGCCTTGATGCTAGCCACCGCGTTCCGCTCGATGCAGGGGATCTGCACCAGCCCCCCGACCGGGTCGCAGGTCAGCCCGAGGTTGTGCTCCATGCCGATCTCGGCGGCGTTCTCCACCTGCGCCGGTGTGCCGCCGAGGGCCTCGGCGAGCCCGGCGGCGGCCATCGAGCAGGCCGAGCCGACCTCGCCCTGACAGCCGACCTCCGCGCCGGAGATCGAGGCGTTCTCCTTGAACAGCACGCCGATCGCGCCGGCGGCCAGCAGGAAGCGGACCACGCCGTCCTCGTCGGCGCCGGGGACGAACCGGGTGTAGTAGTGCAGCACCGCCGGGATGATGCCGGCCGCGCCGTTGGTGGGGGCGGTCACCACCCGGCCGCCGGCCGCGTTCTCCTCGTTCACCGCGAGGGCGAAGAGCGTCACCCAGTCCATCGCGCGCAGCGGGTCGGTGGAGTCGGTCTCCGCCTCCAGGCTCCGGCGCAGTTCGGCCGCCCGGCGGCGGACCTTCAGCCCGCCGGGCAGGACACCGTCGCGCTCGCAGCCGGCCGCCACGCACTCCTGCATCACCCGCCAGATCTCCAGCAGGCCGGCCCGCACGTCGGCCTCGCTGCGCCAGGAGCGCTCGTTGGCCAGCATCACCTCGCTGATCGACAGCCCGGTCGCGGCGGTCACGTCGAGCAGCTCGGCACCGGTGTAGAAGGGGTGCCGTACCCGGGTCGTGTCCGGTTTGATGCGGTCCGCGCCGGCGGCGGCCTCGTCCACCACGAACCCGCCGCCCACCGAGTAGTAGGTGCGGGACCGGACCTGGACCCCGTCCGCGTCGTACGCCGCGAAGGTCATCCCGTTCGGGTGGTACGGCAGCGACCGGCGGCGGTGCAGCACCAGGTCGCGGTCCGGGTCGAAGCCGACCTCCTGCACGCCGAGCAGGCGCAGCCGGCGATCGGCGCGGATCGCGGCGACCCGGGGGCCGACGATGTCGGTGTCGACCGTCTCCGGCGCCTCGCCCTCCAGCCCGAGCAGGACGGCCCGGTCGCTGCCGTGGCCGTGCCCGGTGGCGCCGAGCGAGCCGAACAGCTCCGCCTGGACCCGGGCGACGTCGGCGAGCAGCCCGTCGCCCTTCAGCCCGGCGACGAACGTCCGGGCGGCCCGCATGGGGCCGACGGTGTGCGAGCTGGACGGCCCGATGCCGACGCTGAAGAGGTCGAAAACACTGATCATGGCTGCACTTCCTCGCCGTCGTCCCCGGTGGTGCGGGTCCGACCCGGGTCACGGCCGCCCGGGTCTCCGGCGGTCGTCGTCCACCGCCCGGGTGTGGGCGGCTCAACCGGCGAGCCTACCCGCCCCGCCCCTTCCACCGCTGGTGACGGCCCAC
>NZ_JBPQTL010000122.1:0-14839 GCF_051386295.1 Micromonospora sp. URMC 105
GGGGCGGGATTGGCGGAGGCGGGGTTGGTAGCTGGGCCGGTTGGCGGGTAACCGTCGCGGACCACCTCAGGGCACGCCCAAGGGCCACCGCACGGGGGAGTGCAGCGCACATGGGCATTGGTAGTGGAATCTTTCTCATCGCGCTGGGCGCGATCATGACTTTCGCCATCCGGGCCAACGTCTGGTGGATCGACCTGCGCGCGGTCGGCTGGGTGTTCATCCTGGCCGGGCTGGCCGTGCTGCTGACCACGCTCTGGTTCTGGCAGGACCGGCGCAAGCGCGCCCGCACGCTGATCGTGGAGGAGAACCGGCTCTCCCATCCGACCGCGATGATGCCGCCGCCGCCCGACCCGCCGCCGCCCACCGCGCCGCCGTCCTGACCGAACCCCCAACTGGCCGGCCCGCCGGCCTCAGCTGCGGGCGGTGTGGCGGTCCACGATCGGTGCGCCGCCCGGTGCCAGCTCCGCCCAGGGCAGCGCGGTGCGGTGCATCACCAGGTCGGTGGTCCGCAGCCCCTCGGGATCCGCCCGTTCCGGGTCGAGTAGCGCCGACAGCAGCGAGATGCCGGGATTGTGGGCGATCAGCAGCACCGTCCGGGCCCCCGGCTCGGCCGCCCGGACCAGGGCGAGCAACTCCTGCGGGTGCGCCTCGTACGCGGTCGGCTCGTAGCGCACCACAGGTGACGGCCCCGCCGGTCCCCCTTCCGGCGGGGATCCCGTCATGCCCAACGCCACGTCGTGCCAGGTCTGCCGGGTACGCCGGGACGCCGAGCAGAGCACCACCTCGGGCAGCACGGCGTGGCGGGCCAGCCAGGCCCCGGCTGCTGCGGCGTCGGCGTGCCCGCGCACGGTCAACGGGCGATCGATGTCCGGGCCGTTCCCGGCTGGTTGCTCGGCCTTGGCGTGCCGGAGCAGCACCAGTGTCCGTTCCTCGGCTGTGCCCTCCGTCATGCGCCCAGCTTGCCTGATTGGCGGCCGGAGCGCCTGGGTATGTCGATGTGTGCCGCTCGCTCACCGATGGCCGCGGCGGTCGGAAACGCCAGTGGACATGCCAAGGAGGCGACATCATGGGCATCGGTGCCAGCATCTTCCTCATCGCGCTGGGCGCGATCTTCGCGTTCGCCATCGACGCGAACCTGGGATGGCTCAACCTGAACGTCGTCGGCTGGGTGCTGATGCTCGCCGGCCTCGCCGGCCTGCTGACCACCCTCTACTTCTGGAACACCCGCCGCCGGACGGTGGTGGCCACCCCGCTGCGCGACGACCGGGTGGTGGCCGACCGCGTCGTGCCGGTGCAGGACGACCGGGTGGTGCGGGAGGAGTACCGCGAGGTGCGCCGCCCCGGCTACCCGGCCTGAGCCCACCCGCAGACGTCGGGGCCCCGCAACGGTGCGGGGCCCCGCACCATGTCCGGCCCGAAGGCGGGGCGACCCCTCCGGCCCGGCTACCGGGGAAGTGCCCGTCAGGCGAAGAGCGCGAAGTAGATGGCGATGTGGTGGCAGATCGCCGCGACCAGGGTGCAGGCGTGGAAGAACTCGTGGTGGCCGAAGACGGTGGGCCACGGGTTGGGCCGGCGTAGCGCGTAGAAGACCGCACCGACGCTGTAGATCGCGCCGCCGACGGCGAGCAGGACCAGCGCGGTCACTCCGCCCTCGTGCAGGATCTGCGGCAGCATCGCCACCGAGACCCAGCCGAGCGCCAGGTAGAGCGGCGCGGAGACCCAGCGGGGCGCGTGCGGCCAGATCAGCTTCAGCGCCACACCCGCCAGCGCCCCGCCCCAGACCACGCTGAGCATGACGGTGGCCATCCGGCGGTCGAGCAGCAGCGCGCAGAACGGCGTGTAGGTGCCGGCGATGAACAAGAAGATCATCGAATGGTCCATCCGGCGCATGATCTGGTAGCCCCGCTCGGACCACACCCGCCGGTGGTAGAGGGCGCTGGTGCCGAAGAGCCCGCAGACGGTCAGGCTGTAGATCAGGCAGCTCACCAGGGGTGCCCAGCCGGGGCGGGTGGCGGCGATCGCACAGAGGACGACGCCGCTGACGAGCGCGACGAAGAACGCGTAGGTGTGCAGCCAGCCGCGCATCCGGGGCTTCCCGATGTCGACCGGCTTGAGCCGGAGCGGTGCGGAGGTGGTCACGCGATACAGGTTACGACACCGTAGGTTACTTGCAGGTAGCGCCTCCGCCTCGTCGCGCCGAAGGATCGATCGGGGAGGATGGCGGGATGCGGATCCGAGCCGTCGGCCGGCACGCCCTGCTGCTGGACTGCGACGACCCCGGCGAGGTGGAGGCGTGGCGGGCCGAGCTGTGGCACCGCCGCGCCGCCGGTGACCTGGACGCGGCGGAGATCGTCCCGGCCGCCGCGACGGTCCTGCTCGACGGCGTACCGGAGCCGGCGGTCGCCGCCGCGCGGATCGCCGGCTGGACGCCCCGGCCTGCCGCCGCCACCGCCGCCACCGCCCGGGTCGAGGTCCCGACGGTGTACGACGGGGAGGACCTGCCCGTCGTCGCCCGCCACTGGGGCGCGACCGTCCCCGAGGTGGTACGGCGGCTGCGGGAGACCGAGTTCCGGGTGGCGTTCTGCGGCTTCGCGCCCGGGTTCGCGTACCTGACCGGGCTGCCGCCGCAGTGCGGAGTGCCCCGGCTGGCCAGTCCGCGTACAAGGGTGCCGGCCGGGTCGGTGGCGCTCGCCGGGCCGTACGCGGGGATCTACCCCACCGCCTCGCCGGGCGGCTGGCTGCTGGTGGGCCGCACCGACCTGCCCCTGTTCGACGTGCACGCCGACCCGCCGGCCCGGCTCACCCCGGGCACCCGGGTCCGGTTGGTGCCCGCATGATCGAGGTACGCCGCGCCGGCCCGCTCACCACCGTCCAGGACCTCGGCCGACCCGGGTACGCGCACCTCGGCGTACCCCGGTCGGGGGCGCTCGATCCGGCGGCGCTGGCCCTGGCCAACCGCCTGGTGGGCAACCCGGTCCCCGCCGCCGGCCTGGAGATCACCCTGACCGGCTGTGAGCTGCGGCCGACCCGGGCCGTCACGGTCGCGGTGACCGGGGCGGACGCCGACGTGCGGGTCGGCCCGCGCCCTGGCGACGTGGGCCGTCCGCTCGCGGTGCCGGCCGGCGCGGTGCTGCGGATCGGACCGCCCCGCGACGGGCTGCGCAACTGGCTGGCGGTCAGCGGCGGCATCACGGTCGAGCCGGTCCTCGGCAGCCGCGCCACCGACACCCTCTCCGGCCTCGGCCCACCCCCGGTACGCGACGGCGATCGCCTGCCGATCGGCCCGTGGCCCGGGCCGCCGGCACCGGTGGAGGTGACCGTCCACCGCCCACCGGCCGGTGAGCTGCGGCTGACCCTGCGACCCGGGCCGCGCGCCGACTGGTTCACCCCGGACGCGCTGAGGCGGCTGCTCGGCACCCCGTACACGGTCAGCCCGGTGGGGGACCGGGTCGGCGCGCGGCTGACCGGCGCGCCGCTGCCCCGCGCGGTGGCCGGCGAACTGCCCAGCGAGGGGATCGTGCTCGGCGCGGTGCAGGTGCCGGCCGACGGCCAGCCGCTGATCTTCCTGGCCGACCACCCCACCACCGGCGGGTACCCCGTCATCGGGGTGGTGGACGACGTGACCGCCCTCGCGCAGGCCCGGCCAGGGACTACGGTCAGGTTCCATGGACCTCAACGCTGACCTCGGCGAGGGATTCGGCATCTGGCGGCTCGGCGACGACGACGCGCTGCTGGACCTGGTCACCTCGGCCAACGTCGCCTGCGGCTTCCACGGTGGTGACCCGTCGACCATGCGGCGGGTCTGCGCCGGGGCGACCGAGCGCGGCGTGGCGATCGGGGCCCAGGTCGGCTACCGCGACCTCGCCGGCTTCGGCCGCCGACGCATCGAGTACGCCTTCGGCGAGCTGCGCGACGAGATCGTCTACCAGCTCGGCGCCCTGGACGCGTTCTGCCGGCTCTTCCACACCCGGGTCCGCTACCTCAAGCCGCACGGCGCGCTCTACCACGCCGCGGCCGTCGACGAGGCGCAGGCCGCCGCCGTGGTCGCCGCCGTCAGCGGGTACGACGACCAGCTGCCGATCCTCTGCCTGCCCGGCTCGAAGCTGGCCCAGCTCGCCGTCGGCGCCGGTCTGCGGGTGGTCGCCGAGGGCTTCGCCGACCGGGGCTACCTGCCCAACGGCTCGCTGGTGCCGCGCACCGCGCTCGGCGCGCTGGTCACCGACCCGGAGGAGGTGGCCGCCCGGGCGGTGCGGATGGCCACCGAGCAGACCGTCGTCGCCGTCGACGGCACCGTCATCCCGTGCCAGATCGGCTCGATCTGCCTGCACGGCGACACCCCGGGCGCGGTCGCCTCGGCGGCGCTGGTGCGCGCCGCGCTGCTCGACGCGGGCGTGACCCCGAAGCCCTTCGCCTGACCCGGTGTGGCGGGGATGAGCCCGCGCAGCCGGCGTGCCTCCGGTCAGGCGTCCAGGCCGCGCAGCACCAGCGGCAGCCGCGTCGCGCCGCCGTCGACCACCCGCACCGGTACGCCCCAGTCCTGCCGCGTCAGGTGGCAGGCGGCGTGCTCGACGTCCGCGTCGCAGGTGGCCGCCTGGGCGGTCACCTGGAGCACCCCACCGGCCACACTGCCGTCGATCACCAATCGCCGGGACAGGTCGGTGCTGGTGCCGGCCCCCTCGACCAGCAGCTCCGGCGGGCTGGCGGAGACCACCACCCGGGTCGACGGGCCGTACGTCTCGTCCAGCTTCTGCCCCGGCGCGGGCGTGAAGATCACGTCCAGCGTCAGCTCGCCGGCCGCCACGTCCGTCGGCTTGCGCTCCACCTGGTGCCGGGGGCCGTCCACGGTGCGCGCCCCGGCCGCGGTGAGCGCGCCCGGAGCCAGCCGGGTCAGCCGGTGCGCGGTCGACTCGACCACCAGCACGTCGCCGTCGGCGGTGAGCACCACGTCGCTCGGCTCGGCGAGACCGTCGGCCACCGTGGCGACCTGGTCGGTCTCCGGGTCGAAGCGGCGGACCGCGCCGTTGTAGGTGTCGGCGATCAGCACCGAGCCGTCCGGCAGCGCACACACCCCGAGCGGGTGCTGCAGCAGCGCCCGGTCGGCGGGCCCGTCGACGTGGCCGAAGTCGAACAGGCCCTGACCGACGGCCGTGCCCATGACGCCGTTCTCGACGTAGCGGATCGCGCTGGTCTCGCTGTCGGCCACCCAGAGCCGGGCGCCGTCGGCCGAGACGGAGAGCCCGGAGGGCTGCGCCATCCACACGTCCGGCAGCGGCCCGTCGCGCAGCGCCTCGACCGTGGTGCCCGCGTACATGCCGGCGGTGCGGCGGATCGGGTCGAACCACCAGAGCTGGTGGATGCCGGCCATCGCGATGACCACCCGGTCGTCGTACCAGGCCAGGTCCCAGGGGGAGGAGAGGTCGACGGAGAGCGCGTCGTGCGCGTGGTCGTCGACCGAGGAGCGCCACTGCCGGCCGGTGCCGGCGACCGTGACCACCTCACCGGTCGCCAGCCGTACGCCGCGCAGCAGGTGGTTGACGGTGTCCGCGACGACCAGGTCGTAGCCGGCGACCTCGGCGGCGTGCGCGGGGAGCAGGCAGAGCCCCTGCGGCTCGGAGAAGCCGGCCGTCTCGGCCGGCCCGTCGGCCCGGCCCCGCTCACCGGAGCCGATCCGGCGGACGAGCTGCTCGCCGTCGGGTGCCAGCTCGGCCAGGGAGTGCCGGGCCGAGTCGGAGACCAGCAGGTTGCCGTTGTCGAGCACCACGGCCTTGCCGGGGAAGCGCAGCGTGGTCTCCGGCTCCGCCGGCGGGACGTACGGGCCGTCGCCCCGGTGCAGGGTGCCCTTCGCCGTGTGGGTGGCGACCAGGTCGTCGACCAGCCGGGTCAGCCCCTCGGCGTGGCCCTCGCCGGCCATGGTGGCCACCACGTACCCCTCGGGGTCGACCACGGCCAGGGTCGGCCAGGCCTTCGCCGCGTACTGGCCCCACATGTCCAGCTCGGGGTCGTCCAGCACCGGGTGGTGCACCCCGTACCGCTCGACGGCGGCGGCCAGCGCGTCCGGGTCCTTCTCGTGCTCGAACTTCGGCGAGTGCACCCCGATCACGACGAGCACGTCGGCGTACTTCTCCTCCAGCGGGCGCAGCTCGTCGAGCACGTGCAGGCAGTTGATGCAGCAGAAGGTCCAGAAGTCCAGCAGGACGATCCGGCCCCGCAGGTCGGCGAGCTTCAGCTCCCGCCCGCCGGTGTTCAGCCAGCCCCGACCGCGCAGTTTGGGGGCCCGTACGCGTGCGCTCATGACCCCAGTCTGCCGGACGCCGGGTTGCCGACCGGCCGGGGAGCGTGGTTGATCACATCGGAGCGAACGACGGCGGCGGGGCCACGGATCACCGTGGCCCCGCCCCCGTCGACGTGCTACTTGCCGGCCGGCTTCAGGCAGAGCACCCGGTCGGTGCCGCTGCCCGGCAGCACCACGTACGGCTGGACCGCGTCGGCGCACTTGTCCTTGGCGTTGACCTTGGACACCACCGTGAACGCGCCCTGCTCGTTGCAGTTCGCCGCGGCCGCGCCGTTGCCCGACCGCTTGACGCAGGAGCCCACGGCCGGGTTGAACGGAGCGGGCTCGTCCTTGCTGCCGATCTTGCCCAGCAGACTGAGCAGGCCGAGCGGGACGGCGAGGATCAGCACCGCCGCGATCAGCACCATGGCCAGCACCCGGCCGTTGCGGACCTTCGGCGCCGGCTGCTCGGCCTTCGGCTCCGCGTCCGGCTTGAACGCGTCGAAGCGCCCCTGGTCGGACTCCTGCTCCTGCGGCCACGCCGCGGGACCGGACTGCCCGGCCGGCGGGAAGGGCTGCCCGGCCTGGGGGAACGGCTGTCCCGCCTGGGGGAACGGCGCCGTGGCGCCGCCGTGGGCCGGATCATGGGCCGGGTGCCCGTACCCGGGGACCGCACCGGCGGGCGGACCGCCGACGGCCGGGCCGGCGGGCGCGCCGAACGGATCGGCCGACCGGTCGGCGGGACCGTGCGGGCGCGTTCCGTTCATCGGCCGGTTGTTGCTGGCCGGGTCCGCGAAGGCAGGAATGGCGCCCGGGAACGGCGGCGGCGCGGCGGGCGAGGTGGGCGGGGCGGACGAGGGAGCCTCGGCCCCGAAGCCCGCCGGACCCGACGGCCGCTCCGGCTCGTCGAAGCGCCGCCGGTCCTGGTCGTCGAAGCGCTGCGGCTCGTCGAAACGCTGCTGGCCCTCGAAGCGCTGCTGGTCCTCGAAGCGCTGCTGGTCCTCGAAACGCTGCGGCTCGTCGAAGCGCGGCGGGGAGTCGTGCTCGGCCTGCTGGCCGTCGTACTCCTCGGCCGGCTCGTCCACCGGCTCCGGGCGGGCCGGCCGGCCGTACACCCGGGGCTGCGCCGCGCCCGCGCCGCCGCCCGGCCGCAGGGCCTGGTCGGTCGGGGGCATCACCCGGCTGGCCAGCGGCACCGACGCGCTCGCCGAGGCCCGACCGGCGGCGGCCTCTGCGCTGTCGGCCGTCGGCACGGCGGCGCGTCCGGCCCCGTCGGCCTCGGGCGAGGTACGAGGCGCGGGCACCACCGGCCCGGCCGGCGACTGCGGCTCCTCGGCCGGGCCCCAGCCCGGCCGGTCCGGCTCGTACGCGCGCGGCGCGCCCTCGCGCCCGGCCGACTGGTCGGCGCCACCGAACTGGGCCGGCGCAGCGTAGTCGGCCGGCGGCGTGGCGGCCAGGCTGGCGCCCGGCACCCGCTGCTCCTGCGGCGGCAGCGGCACCGCGTTGGCCGGCGAGATGCCCGGTGCCGGGCCCGGCTGGTAGATCGGCGCCTCGTCGGCACGCCGGGGCTCCCAGGCGTCCCCGCCCGCGCGCTGCGCGGGTGCGGCCTCGGCGCGGCCCCAGACCTCCTCGGCGGCCCACGGCTCGGCGTCCGGCACCGCCGGCCGGTCGGCGCCGGCCCACTGCGGCGGGTTCTCGGCGTTCGCCTGCCAGGTCGGCGGGCCGTCCGGGACCGAGACGGACGCGGTCGCCCGGGCGGGCTGCTCCGGGGGCGTCCAGCCACCCGGCTCGGGGCGGTCGTCCTCCTGCGGCACGGCGGCCGCGCCCCAGGAACCGGCGCGGGCGGGCTCCTGCGGGGCGTTCCACTCGCCGCGCGGCCGCTGGTCGTCCTGCGCCTGGCCAGGGCCGCTCCAAGCCTGGGCGGGCTGCTGCTCCTCGGCGGCGTCCCACCGGGCCGGCGGCTGTGCGGGGGCCGCGTTCCAGGACTGCGGCGACCGCTCGTCGCTCTGGGCGGCGTCGTTCCAGCCACCGGGGCCGGCGGCGCCGTCCTGGGCGGGGGCGTTCCAGCTGCCCGCGTGGGCGGCGTCGCCCCGGCCGCCGGTGTCCCACCCGGCGGGGCGGGCCGCGTCGTCCTGGGCGGTGGCGCCGGCGTTCCAGCCGCCGGAGCGCGCCGGATCGTCCTGCGTGGACCAGGAGGCTGCCGCCGGGGCGTCCTGCTGCGGCACCTGAGCGGCGCCGCGCGCGCCCGCGTCGGGCTGCGCCCAGGCGGGACCGGCGTGCTCGGGCTGCTGCGCCGGCACGGGCACGGAGGCGCGCCCGGCGGAGCGGGGAGTGTCGTCCTGGGTGGACGGCGGGGTCCAGCCGCCGGAGCGGGAGCCGTCGTCCTGGCCGGCCGCTGCCTCGCCGCCCCAGCCGTTGGCCTGGTCCTGTTGCGGGGCAGCGGTGTTCCAGCCGTTGGGCTGCTCGTGCTGGCCGGCGCCGTCGCGCCGACCACCCGAAGTGGACGCGTCGTGCGACGCCGGTGCGCCGGCGTTCCAGCCGCCGTTGGCCGCGGCGTCCTGGTCCTGGCCGGGGTTACCGGCGGGCCACCCGCCCGAGCGGGCCGGGTCGTCCTGGGCCGGCGGGTTCCAGCCACCGGAGCGGGCCGGCTCGTCGTGCTGCGGTGCGGCGGCCCAGCCGTTGGCGGCCGGCGTCTGGTCCTGCTGACCGGCACCGGCGTTCCAGCCGCCCGAGGAGTCCGGGCCGGCGGAGGCGGGCCAGGCGTCGTTCGGCTGCGGCACCCGGGCGGCGCCACGGACGCCGGACTCGGGCTGCGCCCACGCCGGGGCGGCCTGCTCGGGCTGCGCCCAGGCGGGCTGCGCGGGCTCGCCCGGCCCGGCGGGCTGGCCGGGGGCGGGCTGGCCCGGGACGGCGGCTGCGGCCCAGGCGGCGGGCTGATCGGACGGTGGCGTCCAGGCGGCCTGCGGCGGGGTCCACTGAGCAGGCTGCGCCGGCTCGCCCTGCTGCGGCACCTGCGCGGCACCCCACGCCGGTGGCTGCTCCTGCCCAGCGGCCCAGGCCGGGGCGGACTGCTCCGGCCGGCCTGCGGGTGGCGGCGGTGCCCAGCCCAGGTCGGGGGCGGCGGGGTCGCCGTAACCGCCGGACTGCTGCGTCTGCCGGTCGCCGTACGGCGCCGGTCCACCGGCGCCCGGTGGCACCTGGTCCGGCTCCTGGCCGGGGCGGTGCTGGCCCTCGGACGTCATGGGTGCGCCTCCTCCATCACATGTCGGCCGCCGATGCCGTCCGGGACCGGGCGGCGGGCCCGCCGGTGTCGCCGGCGGATCGGCCGTGCGGCCTCCCCGCACCGTATCCGGTGGCCGCGCGGGGCCTCCGGGGAGCACCGGCCGTCACTCCGCGTCGCCGGACGACGGCGATCGGCTCTCATCCGGCTCGATCCCGTTCCGGGTCGGCGGGGTGGCGACCGTGCCCCACCGTACCGGGCGTCCGGCCGAGGTGGAATCCCGGTCTCAACGCCCCCGGAGACGCCGATGACCCGCCCGGTCGCCCGGGCGGGTCATCGATCTGGAGGAGGCGAGGAAAGTCTGTGCCGCGTCAGCTCATGTGACGCTGGGCGATCGCGAGGATCTCCTCGCGCACCGCGGGCGAGTTGGCGGAACGAAGCGCGTGCTCGATCGCGCGGGCGCGGCGGGTGGCGTCGCGGCGGGTGCGGATGCGCTCGATCATGCTCATGGTGTCTCTCCTCCGGCTATTCGGTTGTCAGCCCCTGATGTCTCTATTGAAGCGCAAGACGGCGCCAACTTCCATCGATTAGTAGGTGAGCTGAGACACCTGCCTACGATTCGTAGGCCAGGGAGGGTGAATGCCGAACTTTTCTTCGTGCAATGGCAACGGCCGGTGTGCCGGGCGTTCACCCTGGGCACACCGGCCGTGGCTGGTGTCGTGGACGGTCAGGTCCAGGCGAGCAGCGCCGCCTCCGGGTCGGCCAGGAAGTCCCCGATGTCGCGCAGGAACTTCGAGCCGAGCTCACCGTCGATGATCCGGTGGTCGAACGACAGGCCGAGCGTGGTGACCTGGCGCGGCTTCACCTTGCCCTTGTGCACCCAGGGCATCTCGCGGACCGCGCCGAAGGCCAGGATCGCCGACTCACCCGGCGGCAGGATCGGCGTACCGGTGTCCACCCCGAAGACCCCCACGTTGGTGATCGTCAGCGTGCCGCCGGACATGTCGGCCGGGGAGGTCTTCCCCGCCTTGGCCGTCTGCACCAGGCCGGTCATCGCGTCCGCCAGCTCGCGCAGCGACAGCCGGCCGGCGTCCTTGATGTTCGGCACGATCAGGCCGCGCTCGGTGGCCGCCGCGATGCCCAGGTTGACGTAGTCCTTGACCACGATCTCGTCGCCGGCCCAGGTCGAATTGACCATCGGGTGGCGCTTGACCGCCAGCAGCACCGCCTTGGCGACCAGCAGCAGCGGCGAGACCCGGACGTCGCGCCACTCCCGCCGCTCGCGCAGCCGGTCCAAGGCCTTCATCGCCCGGGTCACGTCGACGGTGAGGAACTCCGTCACGTGCGGGGCGGTGAACGCCGAGCGGGACATGTTCTCCGCGGTGAGCTTGCGTACTCCCTTGACCGGGATGCGCTGCTCGCGGTCCGCGCCGAAGCTCGCGGCCGAGGTGGCCGGGGCGGCCACCGTCAGCGGCTCGGCCGCCGACGAGGTGCCCTCCGCCGCCCGCTGCACGTCCTCCCGGGTGATCGAGCCCAGCGGGCCCGAGCCGGTCAGCGTGGAGAGGTCGACGCCGAGGTCCTTGGCGAGCTTGCGCACCGGCGGCTTGGCCAGCACCAGCCCACCGGCCCGCCCGTTGCCGTTCGCCGCGGGCGGCGACACCGGGGCGACCGGGGCGACCGGTGCGGGTGCCACCGGAACCGGCGCGGCCTGGACCGGCGCGGCCGACGCCTGGGTCGGTACGGCGCCCTTGCGCGGGCGGCGCTTGGCCGCGGTGGTACGCGGGCCGTAGCCGACCAGCACGGCGGTACGCCCACCCGGGGCGGGACCGCCGATCAGGCCCGGCTCGACCGCGCCCTCGGCCGGGGCCACCTCGACGGCGGCCAGCGAGGCCGCCGACGGGGTGGGCAGCGCGGAGGCCGGCGCACCGGTCGTCGACTGCTCGATCGGCCCGGCGCCCGGGTCGGTGTCGATCGCGATGATCGGCGTGCCGACCTCGACCGTGGTGCCCTCCGGGTGGAAGATCGCCTGCACCTGGCCGGCCCACTTCGCCGGGATCTCGACGGCCGCCTTGGCCGTCTCCACCTCGACGATCGGCTGGTTCAGCTCGATGACGTCGCCCACCTTGACCAGCCAGGCGAGGATCTCGCCCTCGGTCAGGCCCTCGCCCAGGTCGGGGAGGTTGAACTCCTTGATCCGTGACATTGCGCTCACCAGCCGAAGGTGCGGTCGACGGCGTCGAGCACCCGGTCGAGGTCGGGCAGGTACTCCTCCTCCACCCGGCTGGCCGGGTAGGGGGTGTCGAAGCCGGTGACGCGCAGCACCGGGGACTCCAGGGAGTAGAAGCACTCCTCGGTGATCCGGGCGGCGATCTCCGAGCCCAGGCCCAGGTTGCCCGGGGCCTCGTGGACGACCACGCAGCGGCCGGTGCGCCGCACCGACTCGTACGCGGCGGTCAGGTCCAGCGGGGAGAGCGAGCGCAGGTCGATGACCTCCAGCTCCCGGCCGTCCTCGGCGGCGGCGGTGGCCGCGTCCAGGCAGGTCCGGACCATCGGGCCGTACGCGAGCACGGTGGCGTCGGTGCCGGGGCGGGCGACCCGGGCGGAGTGCAGCGGGTACGCGTCCGCGAGCGGGGCGTCCAGGTCGACCTGGCCCTTCTCCCAGTAGCGCCGCTTGGGCTCCAGGAAGACGATCGGGTCGTCCGAGGCGATCGCCTGCTGGATCATCGAGTACGCGTCCTGCGGGTTGGCGCAGGTCACCACCTTCAGGCCGGCGGTGTGCGCGAAGTACGCCTCCGGCGACTCCGAGTGGTGCTCGACCGCGCCGATGCCGCCGCCGTACGGAATCCGGATGACCATCGGGATCCGGACCTTGCCCTGCGAGCGGTAGTGCATCTTCGCCACCTGCGACACGATCTGGTCGTACGCGGGGTAGACGAAGCCGTCGAACTGGATCTCGCAGACCGGGCGGAAGCCGCGGATGGCGAGGCCGACCGCGGTGCCGATGATGCCGGACTCGGCCAGCGGGGTGTCGATCACCCGCTGGTCGCCGAAGTCCTTCTGGAGCCCGTCGGTGATCCGGAAGACGCCGCCGAGCTTGCCGACGTCCTCGCCCATGATGACGACCTTCGGGTCGTTCTCCAGGGCCTTGCGCAGACCGGTGTTCAGGGCCTTGCCGAGGGTGAGCGTCTCCGTGGCCATCAGTGGGCGCTCCCCTCGAACGACTCCATGTACTTGCTGAACTGCGCCCGCTGCTCGTCGAGCTCGGGGGACCCGGTGGGGTAGACGTGGTCGAACATCGACACCGGCTCCGGGTTGGGCATGGCGAGTACCCGCTCGCGCAGGTGCACCGACTCGGTGCGGGCCTGCTCGTCGACCGAGGCGAAGAAGTCCGCGTCGGCGATCTGCTGCTTCTCCAGGAACGCCTTCATCCGGGCGATCGGGTCCTTGGCCTGCCAGGCCTCGACCTCGCTGGCGATCCGGTAGCGGGTCGGGTCGTCGGAGGTGGTGTGCGCCCCCATCCGGTAGGTGTACGCCTCGATTAGGCTGGGGCCCTGGCCGAGCCGGGCGTTGTCCAGCGCGTGCCGGGTCACCGCGTACGAGGCGAGCACGTCGTTGCCGTCCACCCGGACGCCGGGGAAGCCGAAGCCGCCCGCGCGCTGGTACAGCGGGACGCGGGTCTGCCGCTCCAGCGGCTCCGAGATGGCGTACTGGTTGTTCTGGCAGAAGAAGACCAGCGGCGCGTTGAAGACGCTGGCCCAGACGAACGCCTCGTTGACGTCGCCCTGGCTGGTGGCGCCGTCGCCGAAGTAGGCGATCACCGCCTCGCCGTCCTCGGTGCCGGTCCGGCCGTCCATGTGGACGCCCATCGCGTACCCGGTCGCGTGCAGGGTCTGCGCCCCGATCACGATCGTGTACATGTTGAACTTGAACTCGTTCGGGTCCCAGCCGCCCTGGTCGACGCCGCGGAACAGGCCGAGCGGCATGATCGGGTCGATGCCCCGGCAGTAGAGGACGCCGTGCTCCCGGTAGGTCGGGAAGGCCATGTCCTGGGTACGCAGCGCGCGCCCCGAGCCGACCTGGGCGGCTTCCTGGCCGAGCAGGCTGGCCCAGAGGCCCAGCTCGCCCTGGCGCTGCAGGGCGGTGGCCTCGGCGTCGAGCTTGCGGACCAGCACGAGGTCGCGGTAGAGCCCGCGGTACTCCTCGTCGGTGAAGTCGACGCGGTACTCGGTCCCGTCCGGGCCGGTCGCGCTCTCGATCCGCTCACCGGTCGGGGTGAGCAGCTGTACGAGTTCCGGCTCGCCCGCCGCGGCGGTGCGCTTGGACCGGGGTGCGGCCCGCCGGCCGCGGCTGGTGACCCCGGGGTCGCCCTTTGCCATCCGTCTCTCCCTGTCGTGTCTGCGTCGGCGCCGGGGGTGACCGGTCCGCGCAACTCGTACGCCGGCCCGGCCGGTGCCGGGCTGGTTCCTGGCGGCCGCGCCTAGCCCCGGTGAGGGTTGCCGCGCGGCGGTGAGCCGGATTCGGGGAGGAACCCGGTTCGGGAGTGCCGGCGCCGAACCGCGCCTGCCGCGGGGTGCGCGGCGGCCGGCTGCGTTGCCGTCGTGCCTGAATGATTGCAGAGGAGGTGAGCGGCCCCACAGTATGGCCTCCCCCACCGGTCCGGTTCCGTCTGCTTCGCGACGCATAGAAGCATTTGTCGCTTGGAAGATTCACGGCGACGCACAATTTGTGTGTCGACACGCTGTGGTCCCTGGTGAACTGAGTGTCACTGGGCCAAGCTGGCCTAGTGCCGGTTGGACCTTTTCGAGACGTATGTCCGTTTAGCAGGCCACCGGCGCCGAATCCGGGATCGACCACGAGGGAGTTGTCCGGTGTCCGTGTCAGGTGACGGTCCCCCCGCTCCCATGCTCGGCCGGCACCGGGCCGGGGGCGGCTACCGCCGGATGATCGGCGCGCACCGCGCCCCCGGTGCGGGCGCCCCCGGCCGGGGATACCTGTTCACCGTCGCCCTGCTCGCCGGCACCGCGTCCATGCCGATCCTCGCCGCCTTCAGCGCCGGTTCGGCCACCGTCGGCAGCAGCGCGCTCCCCGACGGCAGCACCCCGTTCCTGCCCACCCCCTCCGTCGGCCCGGTGGTCGTCCCGCTGCCCGCCACCGGCCAGTCGGCGGTGCCACCGGCCGGCCCCGGGGCCGCGCCGGCCACCGTGCCCGCAGCCGGGCCGGGCGTGGTCAGCCTGATCCCGCTGGGCCCGCCGTTGCCGGCGCTGCCCGCCGCCGCGCCGGCCGCCACCGCGGTGTGGATCGACATCTTCCACCAGTGGCTGACGGTCACCGCCACCACCAGGCCGACC